>JALZBI010000048.1 GCA_030947565.1 Actinomycetota bacterium | reverse complement strand
GAGCTGCTGGCCTCGGGGGGGCGGCGCCGGGCGCGGGGCGGGCTGGGCATGGAGGCGCTCACACCGAGCGAGCGCCGGGTCGCCGACCTGGCCGCCACTGGCATGACCAATAAGGCCATCGCCCAAAAGCTCTTCATCACCCCCAAGACCGTCGAGATCCACCTGTCGCACACCTACCGCAAGCTGGCCGTCTCGTCTCGGGGGGAGCTGGCCCGCCTGGGGCTGTAGGGGTCCTGTAGTGGTGTTGCTGGATCTAGGGGTAGGCGTCGGGGATCGACCCTGATGCCCAGGCATCCGTCCGGCGCGACCCTGGAGACATGAGCACACGCGCCATCCACATCGACGTGGACCTCACGGTCGACGGGGCAGTCATCACGGGGCGCGTCATCGTGGGGTCGAGCCCACCGCGCGCCTTCAGTGGGCGACTCGGCCTGCTCATGGCGATCGAGCACGCCATCGAGCAGCCCCAGGCGCCGGACAGCAGCTGGACCCCTGGGGTGGTCCGTCACGTCACGCCGCGAACCGTGGCCACTGTGGACCCCTCGCGGCCCGGGCTGACGCCCTCGGCCGGGTGGGCGGACCGCGACGTCGCCTCCTGACCCGGCCGGCATACCTGGGCGACCACGGCGGGTGTCTTCGCGCCCCGGGTCGGTGACGGTGCCGCGTGGCAAGGTGGGCGCGTGAGCCTGGCCAACGTCCCGCACCTCGTCCTCGTGCGTGGTCCCGAGGAGCTGCTCGCCGAGCGGGCGGTGACGTCGACGCTGGAGGAGCTGCGGCATAGGACACCCGACCTGGAGGTCGTCCGGTTGCCCGCCGCCGGCTATGAGCCCGGCCAGCTGGGCGTGCAGACGAGCCCGTCGTTGTTCGGCGGCGACAAGGCGGTGGTCGTCGACCGTCTCGACGAGGGGTCGGATGAGCTCTACGACGACGTGGCCGCTTACCTGGCCGCGCCCGCCGACGAGGTGACCCTCGTCGTGACGCACTCCGGCGCGCAGCGGGGCAAGCGCGTGCTCGACCAGATCGTCAAGCAGAGGGCGCACGTCATCGAGTGCCCCACGATCAAGACCGACCGCGACAAGACCGACTTCGTGGCCAACGAGTTTCGGCGCCAGGGCCGCAAGGCGACCCCGGAGGCGGTCCGCGCCCTTGTCGAAGCGCTCGGCCGCGACGTGCGGGAGCTGTCCGCCGCCGTCACCCAGCTGGTGTCCGACACGCAGGGGGTCGTCGACGACCGCCTTGTGGAGGTCTACCACGGCGGCAAGGTGGAGGCGACCGGCTTCCGGGTGGCCGACGCCGCGGTCGCCGGGCAGACGGGTGAGGCACTGCGGATGCTCCGCCACGCGATCGCCACGGGCGTCGACCCGGTGCCGATCGTCGCGGTGCTCGCGTCCCAGCTGCGCCAGCTGGTCAAGGTCGGGTCGGCCGGGCGCGGCGGGTCGCAGCAGCTGGCTAAGCAGCTCGGCATGGCGCCGTGGCAGGTCGACAAGGCTCGCCGGCAGCTCGGCTCGTGGACGGGCGAGAGTCTCGGCCGGGCCATCCAAGCCGTGGCCGCAGCCGACGTCGAGGTCAAGGGCGGCGGCCGCGACCCGGTTTACGCCGTAGAGCGGGTGATCCTGACGATCAGCCGGGCCCGGCACCAGGGTTGACCTCGTGGGCGCACCGCCGTTTTGGGCCACGCCGCGGTGCGCTGGTAGATTCGTGCGTTGCGTGCGCGCTCCGGTCGTGCGCGGACGTCTGATCGACAGCACCATCCGGCGAGCGTCAACCAAGGGTGTCCCCACGCCAGTCCCGACGCGCGTCCGCCGCCCTCTAACGGCAACCTTCCGACCAACCGAAAGTACTGTCACGTGGCAAACATCAAGTCGCAGCTGAAGCGCATCAAGACCAACGAGAAGCGCACCGAGCGCAACAAGGCGGTCAAGAGCGAGCTCCGCACCTGGGTCCGACGGTTCCGCGAAGCCGCGGACTCCGGTGACCAGGCGGCAGCCCAGGAGGCCCTGCAGAAGGCGTCGACCAAGCTCGACAAGGCCGTCTCCAAGGGCGTCATCCACCAGAACCAGGCCGCCAACAAGAAGTCGGCCATGGCGAAGAAGGCCGCCGCGCTCTGACCGAGCGTGTCCGCCGAAGCGGCCCGACACCTCTTTGAGGTGGCGGGCCGCTTCGCGTGCCGTGGGGTTCCCAGAGCGGTCGGAGTCGGGGTCTCCGAGCGGGATCTCGGAGCGTCACCCCCCCTATGAGGGGTGTAGCGCTCCGAGCTGAGCTCGGCCGGTCCGTCGTCCGGCGTCAGTGCCCGTGGCGCATCGCCTCGGCGACGTCCTCGAAGCGGCCCTGCGCCAGCACGGCCCCTTCGCGCCGGATCGCCTCCGGGTCCACCCGGATGATGCGGTTGACCCGGACCTCGCTCGGGCGACCGCTCTTGTCCCAGCCGCCGGAGCCGATGTCCACCCACTCGCGGCCGGACCGGTGCTCCTGCCGGGCGTCGCGGTCATGGTCCTTGCTGGTGAGCATGACCGCGAGGAGCCAGTCGCCGTCGGTCCCGACGAGCAGCACCGGACGGTCCTTGCCGACCGTGTGGTCCTCCTCGAAGGGCACCCATGTCCACACGATCTCGCCGGGGTCGGGCTGACCGTCAGGCTGCGGCGCATACGCGATCGCGGGCACCCCCTGGAAGTCGCCGGGGTAGGCGCGGTGGCCACTCGGCGCCGGGACGCCGGACCCCGCCCGGTGCGGGCGCGTGGACTCTGCCGGTCGCTCGACCGGCCGCTCCGCGACCTTGGTGCCGCCGCTGAGAACGCGCCCGAGGGCCTGACGCAGGAGGTCGACGAGGGGAGCCACGCGCTCAACCGTAGCCGCCCGGTGGGGTCACGAACCCCAGCGACGCCGTTGCCGCAGCAGCGTGATGAGCCGGTACGCCGACGGTGACCGCGAGGTATGCGTCGAGGTGCACCCGAGGGAGCTCACAGCCGGCCATCGAAGATGTCCACCGGATCGGGATGGCGCCGGGCGTCTGCTGTGTTCGCCCTACCATGGGCGCGGTCAACGCAGACCCGGCGCCCGCGCGAACAGACACAACGACACCGACGAAGAGATGCGATGACCGACACCTTGGCCACGGCGCCCGCGCCCGGCCACCCCACTGCGGACGGCACGCCTCCGACGCACACCGACCAGCCTCAGACCCGGGTCGGGCTGGCCCTGTTGGCCCTGGCGACCGGTGGGTTCGCCATCGGCACCACCGAGTTCGTGACCATGGGCCTGTTGCCACAGGTGGCGGCCGGCACCGGGACCGACATCCCGACCGCCGGGCACTACGTCTCGGCCTACGCCCTCGGCGTTGTCGTGGGGGCCCCGCTCGTCGCTGTGCTCGCCGCCCGGCTGCCGCGCAAGGCGCTGCTGATCGGGCTCATGGTCGCGTTCGCACTCGCCAACACCGCCTCGGGGTTCGCCCATGGTTACTCCGACCTGATGGTCACGCGGTTCCTCTCGGGTCTGCCGCACGGCGCGTACTTCGGGATCGGCTCGCTGGTCGCGGCCTCGCTGGTCGCCAAGGAACGGCGCACCTGGGCCGTCTCGATGATGCTCATCGGCCTCGGCACCGCCAACATCGTCGGCGTCCCCGTGACGACGCTACTGGGCCAGCGGTTCGGCTGGGCGGTGCCCTACTGGGTGGTCGGCGGGATCGGGGCGTTCACCGTGCTCGCCCTCTCGCTGTGGGTGCCCCGTCAGCCCAGCACCCGGGGGGCTTCGATGCGTTCGGAGCTCACCGCTCTGACCCGGCTTCAGGTCTGGCTCACGCTGCTCGTTGGTGTCGTCGGCTTCGGCGGCATGTTCGCGACGTACTCCTACATCACGCCGACGATGACCGAGCTGGCCGGCTTTCCGCTCGGGTTCGTCCCCGTCATCCTCGGCGTCTACGGCGTCGGCATGGTCAGCGGGATGGTCGTGTCCGGGCGGGTGGCCCGGTTCGGCATCCTGCGCGGGATGATCGTCTCGCTGGCGCTCATCGCGGTGATGCTGGCGGCCTTCGGGTCCCTGGCCCACCTGCCGGTGCTCGCCGTCATCATGGTCTTCGTCCTCGGCTTCCTCCCCTCGATCCTCGTGCCGCTGCTCCAGACCCGGCTGATGGACGTGGCTCACGAGGGTCAGTCGCTCGCCGCGGCCCTCAACCACTCGACGCTCAACACCGCCAACGCGATCGGCGCGTGGCTCGGCAGTCTCGTCCTCAGCGCCGGCCTGGGCTACGAGTGGCCCAGCCGGGTCGGGGCGGTGCTCGCGGTCCTCGGGGTCGGCATCGCCCTGCTCTCCGCGGTGCTCGGCCGCCGACGCGCATACGCTCTGGAGGCATGACCCGCCTTACCCAGGCCCGCGCGGCCGCGACCTTTGCCGGGGGGCTCTACCGGGAGCGCTGGAACCGGTGGTACGCCGCGCGGTTCCGAGGCGACCAGCTCGCCCGCCTCAGCTTCAAGGAAGGCCGCCGCGACCCGTATGCGGTCTACGAGGACATGCGGGCCATCGGCCCGATGGTGCCGACCCGGCTGGGCAACTGGGCGACCACCAGCCACCCTATCTGCAGGCAGGTGCTCCGCAGCCGTCAGTTCGGCGTCCGGGAGGAGGACGGCACCGTGCCCGGCGGCTCCCCGGGGGAGTTCGACCTGTCGTTCCTCTCCCTCAACCCACCTGACCACGAGCGCCTCCGCGGGGTGGCCGCACCCGCCTTCAGCCCGCGGATGATGAGCCGGTATGCCGCGACCATCGACGAGACCGTCTGCACACTCCTCGACGCGGCCGAGCGCAAGGGCTCGTTCGACCTCGTGGCCGACCTCGCCGCGCCGCTGCCCATCGCCGTCATCACCTCGATGATGGGAGTGGAGGGCAGTGACATCGACGCCTTCCAGCGCTACGGCGCGGCCCTGGGCAGTGCCCTCGACGGGGTCACCTCGATCGGTCAGGCCCGACGGGTCATCGAGGCGAACACCGAGCTCGAGCGCCTGTTCGAGCGCCTCTTCAAGGATCGGGCGGTCGAGCCGCGCGAGGACCTCGTCAGCGTGATCGTCGCGGAGCAGGGTGACCGCATCCAGCCACACGAGATGGTGCCGATGTGCTCACTGCTGCTCATCGCCGGGTTCGAGACGACGGTGAACCTCATCGGCAACGCCACCGTGGCCCTGCTCGACCACCCCGAGCAGTGGCAGCTGCTGCGCGAGGACCCATCGCTCGTGCCGGCCGCCGTCGAGGAGGTGCTGCGCTGGGACCCGCCCGTGCAGGAGACGGCCCGCATCTCGTTCCGCGACACCGAGATCGGGGGAGTACCGGTGCGTCGCAACCAGGCTGTCGTCCTGCTGCTGGCCGGCGCGGGGCGCGACCCCGAGGTGTTCCCCGACGCCGACCGGTTCGACATCACGCGCGCCGCCAGCGGGGAGCACCTGGCCTTCTCGAGCGGCATCCACTACTGCCTCGGCGCGCCGTTGGCCCGCCTGGAGGCGGCAGCAGCGTTGACGGCGCTCACCGCCCGGATGCCCCTGCTGCGGCAGACCGGCCGGGTCACCATGCGGCCGTCGCGGCTGATCCGTGGACCCCTGCACCTGCCCGTCGCGGCTTAGGCCGGCGCCGTCTGGTTCGTGTCGGTGGGCGTGGCTAGGGTCGCGGGATGACGCCGCGACCGATCGTGCCCGAGGAGAACTTCAGCCCGACGTTCGCGGGGGACACGAGGCCGCCGCTGCCGACGGTGGGCAGCGAGCGCGACCTCCTGATCGCCTACCTCGAGCACCACCGGGCCACCTTCGCGCTGAAGTGCTCCGGGGTCGACGACACCGACCTGTCGCGGCGCACGATGGCTCCGTCGACCTTGACCCTGCACGGGCTGCTGCGCCACCTCACCGGTGTGGAGCGTTGGTGGTTCCAGATCAACTTCGCGGGCGACGACGTGCCGATGATCTACTACACCGACGACGACCCCAACCAGGACTTCGAGCGCCTCGACGGCGACGTCCGCGCGGCCTGGGAGCAGTGGCGCACCGAGTGCGAGCGCTCGCGCGAGATCGTCGCCGCCCACGACCTCGACGACACCGGCACGCGCATCCGCGATGGGGCGCCGATCTCGCTCCGAGGTGTCCTGGTCAAGCACATCGCCGAGTACGCCCAGCACAACGGCCACGCCGACCTGCTTCGCGAGGGCATCGACGGGGCCACCGGGGCCTGACGGGGCCGCCCGCCGACGCGAGGTCAGCTGGTCACGAGAGACAGCAGCACCGCGATGACGACGGTGTTGAGGATCCAGGCCAGGACGCTATGGAACGTCACGATGCGCCGCATCCGTGCGCTGACGATCGTCGTGTCGGTCGTCCCGAACGTCACCGAGCACCCAGCGGCCAGATAGACGTAGTCGGAGAAGACCGACGCGTCCGGCCCCTGGAACTCCAGGCCGCCCTCCTCGATGTCCCGGCGGGCGTAGAAGAGGGCGAAGCTGAAGGTGATGATGGCGATGCAGCTGAGCACGGTGAGGCCGGCCATGGTGATGACGAGCACCGGCACGTCCTTCTTGTTGATGACCGCGGTGATCACCGTCGAGAAGGCCCATAGCGCGATGAGCACCGGCCAGCCGACACTCCCGCCCCCGGCCAGCAACCACCGTCTCCAGGCTGCCCGAGGTAGGGGCGATCCGAGGATGCGTCGGGTGAGCTCCGCATGGTCGCAGCCCCGGAACGCCCTGATCCCCAACCACAGGTAGGGGATGGCGAACCCGACCCAGCTGACGAGGTTCGACCCGTAGTCCTCCTCGATGGCGAGCTGCGCCGGGGTGAGCTGCCGCCGCAGGCCGAGCTCCTCGAAGGTGGACTGCCCGAGATAGAACATCGTGGTCAGGACCAGGCCCAACCCGACCGCCGCCCACAGCCGGTAGACATCGGAGCACGACCGCGGGATGCGTCGGGGTGGGGGAGGCGCATCGACGGGAGGCGCTTCGCGTGGGGTCATGGCATCGGTCGCCGTTCGGGCGGGGGAGGAGGGACCGGGCCATTGTGATGGGCCGGAACCGCGCTCGCCGGGCGAACCCCCGGCTCGCCGTCCAGCGAGATGTCGGGGCCACCCCCCGGACACCGACGTGGTCGGCCCCTCCCGAGGCGCGTGAAACACTGAATCCGTGTCACCCATGGTCCGAACCGCGTTGCCGCCCCACGCGACGCCACCGGACCTCATCCGCAACTTCTGTATCATCGCCCACATCGACCACGGCAAGTCGACGCTGGCCGACCGGATGCTCCAGCTGACCGGCGTCGTCGACGAGCGAGCCATGCGGGCGCAGTACCTCGACCGGATGGACATCGAGCGCGAGCGCGGCATCACGATCAAGAGCCAGGCCGTGCGGATGCCGTGGGCGCTCGACGGGGTGACCCACGCGCTCAACATGATCGACACCCCCGGTCACGTCGACTTCACCTACGAGGTGTCCCGGTCGCTCGCCGCCTGCGAGGGGGCCGTGCTCCTCGTCGACGCCGCGCAGGGCATCGAGGCGCAGACCCTCGCCAACCTCTACCTGGCGATGGAGAACGACCTCACGATCATCCCGGTGCTCAACAAGATCGACCTGCCGGCCGCCCAGCCCGAGAAGTATGCGGAGGAGCTGGCCGGGCTCATCGGCTGCCAACCCGAGGACTGCATGCGGGTGTCCGGCAAGACGGGGGAGGGCGTGGAGCCGCTACTCGACCGGATCGTCCGCGAGCTGCCGGCCCCCACCGGCAACCCGAACGCGCCCGCCCGCGCGATGATCTTCGACTCCGTCTACGACAGCTACCGCGGCGTGGTGACCTATGTGCGCGTCATCGACGGCGACCTCAACCCGCGCGAGCGGATCACCATGATGTCGACCAAGGCCACCCACGACCTGCTCGAGATCGGTGTCATCTCACCGGAACCCGTGCCGTCGAAGGGCCTCGGCGTCGGCGAGGTCGGCTACCTCATCACCGGCGTCAAGGACGTGCGCCAGAGCCGGGTCGGCGACACCGTGACCAACGCCGCGAAGCCGGCCACCGTGGCGCTGGGCGGCTACCGCGACCCCAAGCCGATGGTCTTCTCCGGCCTCTACCCCATTGACGGGTCCGACTACCCCGACCTGCGCGACGCCCTCGACCGTCTCAAGCTCAACGACGCCGCCCTGGTCTATGAGCCGGAGACGTCCGTCGCGCTCGGCTTCGGCTTCCGGGTCGGCTTCCTCGGGATGCTGCACCTCGAGATCATCCGCGAGCGGCTCGAGCGGGAGTTCGGTCTCGACCTCATCTCCACCCTGCCCAACGTCGTCTACGACGTCACCCTGGAGGGCGACCGGCACATCGAGGTGACCAACCCGAGCGAGTTCCCCGACGGCAAGATCGTCGAGGTGCGCGAGCCCATCGTGCGGGCCACGGTGCTCGCGCCGAGCGAGTACATCGGCGCGATCATGGAGCTGTGCCAGCAGCGGCGCGGGAGCCTGCGCGGCATGGACTACCTCTCGCCCGAGCGGGTCGAGCTGCGCTACACGCTGCCGCTCGCCGAGATCGTCTTCGACTTCTTCGACCACCTCAAGTCGCGCACCAAGGGGTATGCGTCCCTCGACTACGAGCCCGACGGCGACCAGGCGGCCGACCTGGTCCGCGTCGACATCCTCCTGCAAAGCGAGCAGGTCGACGCGTTCAGCTCGATCGTCCACAAGGACAAGGCGTACGCGTACGGCGTGCAGATGGCCTCCAAGCTGCGCGAGCTGATCCCGCGTCAGCAGTTCGAGGTGCCGATCCAGGCGGCCATCGGCTCGCGGGTCATCGCGCGCGAGACCATCCGGGCGATGCGCAAGGACGTGCTCGCCAAGTGCTACGGCGGTGACATCACCCGCAAGCGCAAGCTGCTGGAGAAGCAGAAGGAGGGCAAGAAGCGGATGAAGATGGTCGGCCGGGTCGAGGTGCCTCAGGAGGCCTTCATCGCTGCACTCTCCAACGACGCCGAGGTGGCCAAGAAGTAGCCCAGGCCGATGAGTTCCGATGCTCCGCCCGGTCAGTCGTACCAAGACCCGGTACCCCGGAGACCGAAGGAGCACAGACCATGGGAAGAGTCGTCGCCAACGCGTCGATGTCGCTGGACGGGTATGTCGCCAAGGACGACAACACGATCGGGCGGCTGTTCGACTGGCTGCAGAACGGGCAGGAGGAGCTGCCGACCGCGACCGACGCGATCACGTTCCACCTGACCTCTCGGAGCGCTGAGTACTGGGGAGACTGGGTCTCCGGTCTCGGCGCACTGGTCTGTGGCCGCACATTGTTCGACGTCACCGACGGGTGGGGCGGACGGCACACGATGGACGTGCCCGTCGTCGTCGTCACCCACGAGGTTCCCACGGACTGGGTGTCGGCCCACCCGGGCGCGCCGTTCCACTTCGTCACCGGCGGCGTGGCCGCCGCCGTCGAGCGCGCACAGCAGCTCGCGGGCGACGGCACCGTCGCCGTGACCGGGGGCACCATCGCCCGTCAGTGCCTGGAGCAGGGGCTGCTCGACGAGGTGGCCGTCGACCTGGTGCCGGTGGTCATGGGCGGGGGTCGGCCGTTCTTCGGGGCGTTGGCCGAGGACATCGCCATCGGCGACCCGACGGTATGCGTCCAGGGCGACCGGGTCACCCACCTGGTGTTCCCCGTGAGCCACTGACGCTCAGTCGCGAAGCTTCCGACGTAGGGCGTCCGTGTCGTCGGGCGTCCAGCCGTACTGGGTCAACCAGGCTTCGAGCCCACCCTGTGCCGCCAGCGCCTCCAGCAGCACGCGCATGGTGTCGGAGCGGGGCGACTGCTGGTCGATGCTCTTCCCGACGAGGTTGGCGGCATAGGCGGGCCGGCGGGCCAGACGTTCCATGATCTGGGGCACGCGCTCCGCGGACGCGGCGAAGTCGGCGGCTACGGCCTCCGGCTCGGCTCCGGCGAGCAGCAGCACCAGGGCGACGATGGTGCCGGTGCGGTCCTTCCCGGCCGCGCAGTGCACGACGGTGGCGCCGTCGCTCGTGGTGACCGTCCGCAGCGCCTCGACGACCGAGTCGGGCCGCTGCTCGAGGTAGCCGAGATAGTGCCCGGCCCAGTAGGCGTTGTGGTCTAAGCGCGCGAGCGGCGCCGGCTCCGACTGAGCGCCGCGGTCGCCGACCGTGGCGTCACGGGCCCAGGGCAGGGGGCGCTCGCCGGGCGGGATGCCGGTCTCCCGGGTGTCCTCGGTGTAGAGCGACAGGTGATGGATGCGTACGCCGGGTTCGGTCACGAGCGGCCCGTCGCCCTCCTTGGCCACCTCCACGCCGGTGCGGAGGTCGACCACGTCGGTGACGTGCATGTCGTCGACGAGCCGGCGCACCGAGTCGGGCGGGAGGTCCTGCAGGTTGTCCGATCGGATCAGCCGGCCGATCGCGATGGTCGCCCCGTCCGTGGTGGGCATGCCGCCCACGTCGCGCATGTTGACGACGCCCTCGAGGTCGAGCCATCGCGGAGAGGGAGAGGCGCTCACGTCGACGACCCTACGGTCCTGACCGGTGGGAAGGTGAGGGCCCCGGGAGGTATGAGTTCCCGGGGCCCTCGGCGACGCGCCGAAGCCCGTCGCTGATGCGTGAGGTATGACCCTCACGCATACCGATGACCGACGAATGTCCTTCTCCCGAGGGAGAACTCGACCCGCATGGTCCTCGGTGCGCCTCCGGAGAACCGGTGGCGTGGGGACAGT
>JALZBI010000277.1 GCA_030947565.1 Actinomycetota bacterium | reverse complement strand
GTCGTGGTCGTCGTGGTCGGCGGCTGCGTCGTGGTCGTCGTGCTCGTCGTGGTCGGCGGCGGCGTCGTCGTGGTGGTCGTCGGCGGCTGCGTGCTGGTCGTGGTGGTCGGAGTGCTCGTCGTCGTGATGCCGTTGTCCCCGATGCCGACCCGCTTGGGGAAGTCCTGCACGTCCATGCCGTTGGTGGCCGTGCCCATGAAGTCGAGCCAGATCGACAGCGGTAGCGAGTTGCCGCTGAGCTCGCTGATACCCGCGATGTTCTGGAGCGGCTGCGGGGTGCCGTTCACGTCCCGGTACATGCCCACCGATGTGGCCAGCTGCGGGATGACGCCCGTGAACCAGACGGAGAGCCGGCCGTCGGTCGTGCCCGTCTTGCCCGCGACCGGCCGGCCGAGCTGGGCGGCGCGGGGGGCGGTGCCGCCCGACGAGGTCACGGCCTGCATCGCGTCGAGGGTGTCGACGGCGACGTCGGCGCCGAACGCACCCTGCACCTGCTTCTGCACCTTGTAGTCGATGCTGCCCTGCTGCGTGCCCGTCGACGTGGCGGCGGCCACGAGGTAGGGGACGGCCCGCTGGCCCTGCGCCGCGATCGTCGCGTAGGCGTTGGCGACGTCGATGACGTGGGGGGAGGAGGTGCCGAGCACGTTGACGAGGTTGTCGTCGAGACCCGGTGTCGCCGACGGGATGCCGGCGGCGATGGCGGCGTTCTTGGTGTTCGGCGGGCCGATCCGCTCGTTGAGCCGCATGAAGACGGTGTTGATCGACTTGGCCAGACCGGTGCGCAGGTCGACGGTGCCGAAGCTCTGGTCGAACTCGTTGGGAACCTTGGTCGTCGAGTTCGGCACCTGGTAGGGGCTGTTGCCGTTGAAACGGGTCTTCGTGCTGATGCCCTGCTGCAGGGCGGCAATGAGGGCGAACGGCTTGAACGTCGAGCCGGCCTGCATGATCGCGTCAGTCGCCGAGCTGACCTGGCGCTTCTGGTAGTCGGCGCCGCCGTACATCGCGAAGACCGCGCCGTCCCCCGGCTTGATGGCGACGAGACCGGCATACACGTCGGCCGCGTCGGCGGGCACGTTCTTCTGCACTGCGGCGACCGCGGCGTCCTGGGCGGCCTTGTTGATCGTCGTGGTGATGCGCAGCCCGCCCCGGTCGATGTCGGAGTCGTCGAGCTTGAGGGTGTCGGACAGCTCCTGGCGCACGACCTCCACGAGGTATCCGGTGGTGCCGGTGAGCGCCTGGCTCTTCTGCGGCGGGATGGTCGGCGCGGGCCCGGTGACGGTGGCGCGCTCGGCGGGCTGCAGCCAGCCCTCGGTGACCATGCCGTCGAGGACGTAGGTGACCCGGTTCTTGAGGTTGTCCTTGGCCTTCTGACCGTTGGCGGGGTCGAATAGCGACGGGGCGTTGATGACCGACGCGAGCACCGCACCCTCAGCCAGGCTGAGCTGGCTGGCGTCCTTGCCGAAGTACGCCTTGGCCGCGGTCTGGATGCCGTAGGCGCCGCGGCCGTAGTAGATGGTGTTGAGGTAGTTCTCGAGAACCTGGTCCTTGGACTGCTGCTGGTCGACCTTCACGGAGATGAAGAGCTCCTTGAACTTCCGGGTCAACGACCGGTCGGAGGTGAGGAAGTAGTTCTTCACGTACTGCTGCGTGATGGTCGAGCCACCGCCTTGGATGTCCGCGCCTCGCAGGGCCTGCCAGACGGAGCGGGCGATGCCGGTGGGCGAGAAGCCGGGGTTGGAGTAAAAACCGCGGTCCTCGGCGGCGAGCACGGCCTTCTGCACCTGGTCGGGCACCTGCCTCAGCGGCACCGACTCGCGGTTGCCCTGGGCATCGCTCAGCCGGGCCATCTCGGTCTTGCCGTCGTCGTAGTAGAGGATCGACGCCTGGGCGTTGGCCAGCTCGTTCGGCTGTGGCACCGAGATCGTCGCGTAGGCGATGGCCACGGCGACGGCGCCCAGGGCGATAAGGCTGAGCAGGGCGAAGGCCGCCCACGTCAGGATGCGCCGGGCGCGGGACCGCTTCGGTCGGCGGGGCGCACCGCCGGATGCTCCGGTAGCGCCCGTTTCGCCCGGGCCGACGGATGCGCCCCGGGGGTCTCGGGAGGCACGGGTCGGCTGGGTCGGCTCGCTCACAACGCACCAGTATGCGGGTTGGTGGCGCCTCTCGTGCCCTGACCGACGCGGTGTGACTATATCGCAGCGATATATCTGTGTTACGTTCTGGGCAGACAAAGCACGACTATGTCAGCACGGGACGACGGAGGGAGTCCGATGGCGCGCCGAGCCGAGCTGCTGGACTTCGCCGTCCTCGGGCTGCTCCACGAGAGCCCGATGCACGGTTACGAGCTGCGCAAGCGGCTCAACTCCGCCCTTGGGGCGTTTCGAGCCCTGTCCTACGGCTCGCTCTACCCCGCGCTTCGCGGCCTGCTCGTGGCCGGCTGGGTCGCCGAGGTGCCGCGCGCCACGGGACCGTCCGGGAGCAAGCGCGCCCGGATCGTCTACCAGCTGACCCCGGCGGGCAAGAAACGCTTCCAGGACCTCGTCGGCGAGGCCGGGCCGAACGCCTGGGAGGACGACGAGTTCGACGTCCACCTCGCGTTCTTCGCCCGTACCACCCACGAGGTGCGGCTGCGCATCCTCGAGGGCCGGCGCTCGCGTCTCGAGCAGCGGCTCGCGCAGGTGCGCGAGGCCTCGGCCCGGGGCCGCGAGCGCATGGACGCCTACACCGCCGCGCTGCAGCGGCACGGCGAGGAGTCGGCCGAGCGCGAGGTCCGCTGGCTGGAGGAGCTCATCAAGGCCGAGCGCACCGAGGCGCCCAGCACCACGTCCGGCAGCACGCATACCCCGCAGTCCCCCACCACCACCAAGGAGTAACGCACATGGGTTCAATCAGGGTCGCCGTCGTCGGCGTCGGCAACTGCGCCAGCTCGCTGGTGCAAGGCGTCGAGTACTACCGCAAGGCCCCCGTCGGGCAGGTCGTCCCCGGCCTCATGCACGTGACGTTCGGCGACTACCACGTCGGTGACGTGGAGTTCGTCGCCGCGTTCGACGTGGACGACAAGAAGGTCGGCAAGGACCTCGCCGAGGCCATCAACGCCTCGGAGAACAACACCATCAAAATCGCCGAGGTGCCGACGACCGGCATCACGGTGCAGCGCGGCCACACCCTCGACGGGCTCGGCAAGTACTACCGGCTTACCATCGACGAGTCGCCGGCCGAGCCGGTCGACATCGTCGCGGCGCTGCGCGAGGCGAAGGCCGACGTGCTGGTGTCCTACCTGCCCGTGGGGTCGGAGGACGCGGACAAGTTCTACGCCCAGTGCGCGATCGACGCGGGCGTGGCGTTCGTCAACGCGCTGCCGGTGTTCATCGCCAGCGACCCGGAGTGGGCGGCCAAGTTCGAGGCGGCCGGCGTGCCGGTCATCGGCGACGACATCAAGAGCCAGGTCGGCGCGACGATCACGCACCGGGTGATGGCCAAGCTGTTCGAGGACCGCGGCGTCATGCTCGACCGCACCTACCAGCTCAACGTCGGCGGCAACATGGACTTCAAGAACATGCTGGAGCGCGACCGGTTGGAGTCGAAGAAGGTCTCCAAGACGCAGGCCGTGACGTCCAACATCGAGCACGACCTCGGGGCGAAGAACGTGCACATCGGGCCGTCGGACTACGTGCAGTGGCTCGACGACCGCAAGTGGGCCTACGTGCGCCTCGAGGGCCGGGCGTTCGGTGACGTGCCGCTCAACCTGGAGTACAAGCTCGAGGTCTGGGACTCCCCCAACTCGGCCGGCATCATCATCGACGCGATCCGGGCGGCGAAGATCGCGCTCGACCGCGGCATCGGCGGCGCCCTGGTGTCGGCGTCGTCCTACCTGATGAAGTCGCCGCCCGTGCAGCGCGAGGACACCGAGGGCCGGGCCAGGCTCGAGGCGTACATCGCGGGCACCGAGGAGCGCTGACCCGCATACGGCGCTCGCCGAACAGGCACTGGGTACGCACGGCGTCCGGTTCGTCGGGTATGCCGCCCCGCTAGCCGGCCAGTGCCTGTTTGGCGGGCGGCGCCTCGATGGGGTGCCCCTCCCGCTGGGCGATCCACGCCGTGAGCGCCCACCGCACCCACGCGGGGTCGTACATGACGTCTTCCCACGTGAACCGCAGGATCGACCACCCCAGCACGGTGATCTCGGTGTAGCGGCGGCAGTCGCGGACCAGGCCTCGCCTCGTGCCGTGGAACTC
>JALZBI010000276.1 GCA_030947565.1 Actinomycetota bacterium | reverse complement strand
GCGGCGTCGGCGACCCCGGACGGTCCGGCTGGAGGACGGGGCGTAGATGTTCTTCATGGTCGATCTCGTTGGTAGTGAACAGGTCTGATACCAAGAAGTATTCGGCGGGCCGCCTCCGCGACGGGTCGTCCAGGTAGGTGCCAGTGGGGTTGACGCGCCGTTCAACCGATCGGGGGACAGGTCCTCAGCACTCTGTGGGCCGAGGGTCGGTCGCGAGGAGCTCGAAGAAGGCGCCGTCGGTCAGCTCACCCCGGCTGTTGCGCCACGCCTGCCGGTCCTGCCCCCAAGGTCGGAAGCCGGCCCGGCGCAGGACGGCCTGGGACGCGGCGTTCTCCAGGACGGTGGCGGCGTGCAGACGGGTGAGGCCCAGCCCACCGTCGCCGGTCGAGCGGAACGCGTGGTCGATGACGGCCGGCAGCACCTCGCCCAGCACCCCCTGCCCGCGGAATGCGGGGTGCAGCCAGTAGCCGAGCTCGGCCTGGAACCCGGTCGGGCCCGGGTCCAGACCGAAGACGGTGACGTTGCCCAGGGCGTGGTCGGTCTCCCGGTCGGCGACGCACCAGTCGAGGCCGACGCCCGAGTCGGCGAACCGGGCATGCCGCGACAGCCACGCGGCATACGTCTGGTGGTTCGGGTGCGCGAGGGGTGGCATGAAGCGCAGGCTGTCGTCGTCGGGCCCCTCGTCCGGCGTGGGGACGTCGTCCGGGCCCCAGGTGCGCAGCCGAAACCGAGGTGTCGCGACCGCGGGGAGCCTGATCGGCTCGATCCGCTGGGCGTCGCGGTCGTCGGTGGCGAGCAGGTCGAAGAGCAGCTCGTCGTGCACCGCGTCGTGCGCCGCGCCGGTCAACGCGGCCGCCGCCCGCATCGACTGGCGGGCCGTGCCGACGGGCGCGAAACCGGCTCGCCGCAGCACCCGGGCCGAGGCCACGTTGTCGATGGAGCAGCTCGCCGACAGGGCGTGCAGCCCCAGGCCCCCGTCGGCGAGCGGCTCGAACGACCAGGGGATCACGAGCTCGAGCGCCCGGCTGACCGCGCCGTGACCGCGGGCCCCTTCGACCAGCCAGAACCCGAGCATCCCCGTTCCGGCGAAGAGCGGGACGTCGAGCCGGTGCAGGTCGATCCCTCCGAGGAGCTGGTCACCGGCGGCGTCCACCACCGCGCAGGCCACCGCGCTGCCGGTGGCCTCGAGGGTGCGGCGGCCCTGGAGCCACGCCGCGTAGCTTCCTCGGGTCGGCAGGTTCGCCGAGAAGAGCGCGGACAGGCGATCGTGCCGCTCCGGCAGGGCCCCACCGTCCTCCTCCCGGAACGGCCGGACCCGGATGCCGTCGTGCTCGAGGTCCGGAGGGAGCAGCCATCGGCCGCGCGGCTCCATCAGCTCACCGGGCCGCAGGTGCCCGGCCCACGCTTCGACGACCTGGTCGCGGTGGGAGCTCACCACGGGCCCGCCGATGGTGAACCCGCACCGCCACGCCACCTTGCGGGACCGGAAGTTGCCCAGGCGGGCGTGCCACAGCACCGCCGTGGCGCCGTGCTCGAAGGCGTGGGTCGCCACGAGCGGCACTGCGCGCGTCATCACCCCCCGGCCGCGCGCGGCCGGATGGGCGGCATACGCGACCTCCACGGCGCCCCCGCCCCGTGGCTGGTGGGAGATCAGCCCAGCGAAGCGCCCGTCGTGCTCGATCGCCCAACCGCACCCGGTGTCCTCCCGCCAGCCCTGGGCCGTCCGGTCGATGAACTCACGACCGTCGGCCTCGGTGTAGGGGCGGGGCACGAAGGTCCACCGCACCGTCTCAGGGTCCTGGCTCTGCTCGACCACGGCGGCGAGGTCCGCCATGACCAGGGTGCGGAGGGTGACCACCTCGTCGGTGAGCGTTGGCGCGGAGGCAGCGGTCGGCATACCGGTCACTCAACCAACCCCGGGGATCACGTGCAACGCGGTTCGTCAGGCCGGCCTTGGCTCAGTGGAGATGTGGTGGAACCGCGATCGGCGGCCCGGCCGTTGGGCCGGGTACCGGGCGACCGTTAGCCTAGGTGGCTGTGCCGCGCCCGTGCCGTGGCGCCCGAATTGTCGTCATCCCAGGAGTTGAGCGTGCCCAAGGTCTTCGAGAAGCTGCTGCGTGCCGGGGAGGGCCGCGTCATCAAGCGGCTCGAAGGGATCTCCGCCCAGGTCAACACCCTGGAGGACGACTTCGAGAAGCTGACCGACGAGGAGCTGCGCGACGAGACCGAGGTCTTCAAGAAGCGGCTGGCCGACGGCGAGAGCATCGACGACCTGCTGCCGGAGGCGTTCGCCGCGGTCCGCGAGGCCTCCAAGCGCACGATCGGCAAGCGGCACTTCGACGTGCAGATCATGGGTGGCGCGGCCCTGCACATGGGCAACGTCGCCGAGATGAAGACCGGTGAGGGCAAGACCCTGGTCGCGACGCTGCCGTCCTACCTCAACGCGCTGACCGGCAAGGGCGTCCACGTCGTGACGGTCAACGACTACCTGGCCGAGTACCAGTCCGAGCTGATGGGCCGCGTCCACCGGGCCCTCGGCCTCGAGACCGGCTGCATCCTGGCGTCGATGACGCCGGCGCAGCGCCGGGCGGAGTACGCCAAGGACATCACCTACGGCACCAACAACGAGTTCGGATTCGACTACCTGCGCGACAACATGGCGTGGAGCCCCGAGGAGCTGGTCCAGCGCGGCCACCACTTCGCCATCGTCGACGAGGTCGACTCGATCCTCATCGACGAGGCGCGTACGCCGCTCATCATCAGCGGCCCGGCCGACCAGGCCACCAAGTGGTACGTCGAGTTCGCCAAGATCGTCCAGCGCCTCGACCGCGGCGAGCTGGAGTCGGGCGAGGGTGACTACGAGGTCGACGAGAAGAAGCGCACCGTCGGCGTCCTCGAGGCCGGCATCGAGAAGGTCGAGGACCTGCTCGGCATCGACAACCTCTACGAGTCGGTCAACACCCCGCTCATCGGCTACCTCAACAACGCCCTCAAGGCGAAGGAGCTGTTCAAGCGGGACAAGGACTACGTCAACATGAACGGCGAGATCCTCATCGTCGACGAGCACACCGGCCGGATGCTCGCCGGGCGCCGCTACAACGAGGGGATGCACCAGGCGATCGAGGCCAAGGAGGGCGTCGAGATCCAGAACGAGAACCAGACCCTCGCGACGATCACCCTCCAGAACTTCTTCCGGATGTACTCGACGCTGTCCGGCATGACCGGCACCGCCCAGACCGAGGCTGCAGAGCTCAACGCGATCTACAAGCTCGGCGTCGTCTCCATCCCGACGAACATGCCGATGGTCCGGATGGACCAGGCCGACCTCGTCTACCGCACCGAGGAAGCGAAGTACGACGCGGTCGTCGACGACATCGCCGAGCGCAACGAGGCCGGACAGCCCGTGCTCATCGGCACGATCAGCGTCGAGAAGAGCGAGTACCTCTCCGAGCAGCTGCGCCGCCGCGGCATCACCCACGAGGTGCTCAACGCCAAGCAGCACGCGCGGGAGGCGTCCATCGTCGCCGAGGCGGGCCGCAAGGCCGCGGTCACCGTGGCCACCAACATGGCCGGCCGGGGCACCGACATCATGCTCGGCGGCAACCCCGAGTTCCGCGCTGTGGAGGCGCTGCGCCGCAGGGGCCTGGACCCGCACGAGACCCCCGAGGCCTACGAGGAGGCCTGGGACGAGGCCTACGCCGCCGCTGAGGAAGCGGTGCAGACCGAGCACGACGAGGTCAAGGACCTCGGCGGGCTCTACGTCCTCGGCACCGAGCGGCACGAGTCGCGCCGCATCGACAACCAGCTGCGTGGCCGGTCGGGCCGTCAGGGCGACCCGGGCGAGTCGCGCTTCTACCTCTCGCTGCAGGACCACCTGATGAGGCTGTTCAACGCGGCGATGGTCGACCGCTTCATGTTGACGGCGGGCATGGAGGACCACGTCCCCATCGAGTCGAAGATGGTGTCCCGCTCCATCCAGAGCGCTCAGAGCCAGGTCGAGGGCCAGAACTACGAGATCCGCAAGAACGTCCTCAAGTACGACGACGTGCTCAACCGGCAGCGCCAGGTCATCTACGACGAGCGGCGCCGCGTCCTCGAGGGCGAGGACATGGAGGAGCAGATCCGCCACTTCGTCAACGACGTCATCGAGGGTTACGTGACGTCGGCGACGGCCGACGGGTATGCGGGGGACTGGGACCTCGAGCAGCTCTGGACCGCGATGCGCACCCTCTACCC
>JALZBI010000275.1 GCA_030947565.1 Actinomycetota bacterium | reverse complement strand
CGGTGACACCGACACGGCCTTCTGGGGCCGGTCCGGCGAGTGGAACATCCCCCTCAACGCCATCTGGGGCGAGGCCGACGACGTGGTGGAGTGCATGACGTGGGCCCGCGACACGCCCGCCGGAATCCTGGGGCAGGTCCCCCTCTGAGTCGAGCGACGGTCAGGTCAGTGACCGCGGGGGACCAGGGTCGGCCGGGGCAGTTGCAGCGTCATGTGGGTCAGGCCGAGGCGCACCGACCCGCGCCGAGCGAGGTGCCGGGCCACCGCGATGGTGACCAGCGCCGGGACCAGACCCGCGACGAGCAGGCCCATCCGGGCGCCGAAACGCTCGTCGAGAAAGCCCACCACCGGCCCACCGACGGCGCCGCTGCCGATGAAGGCCATCATGTAGAGGCCGACGACCCGACCCCGCAGCTGCGCCGGTGCCGTCAGCTGCACGAGGGACTGCGCCGAGGTCAGGAAGCCCATGTTGGCGGCGCCGACGAGGACGACGAGCGCCATGAGCACAGCCTGGCGGGTGCTGAACGACGCCAGCACCTGCGCAGCGGCGAGCAGGCCGGCAGCCGACGCGATGGTGCGCAGACGCAAGGGACGGCGCCGGCGGGCGGTGAACAGCGCGCCACCGAGTGCCCCCACGGCGACCGCGCCGTTGAGCAGCCCCGCGCCGTTGGGTCCGGAGCCGAAGTCGTGCTTGGCGAAGGCGGCGAGGGTCACCGGCAGGCTGATGGTGAAGAACCCGAAGGCGCCCACCATGACGACCGGCCACAGGACGGTGGGGGTGTCGAGGGCATACCGCAGCCCGTCCCGTATGGGGGCCGGGCCACCGCGGGGGGTGTCGGTCACGTGCAGCTCGGCGGGACGGATCAGCGCCAGCGCGGTGAGCGGGGCAAGGAAGCTGGCCGCGTTGACGGCGAACGCCCAGCCGGGACCGACCAGCGCGATGAGGACGCCGCTGAGCACCGGGCCGACCATGGCCCCGATCTGGAACGTCGACGAGACGATGCTGATCGCTCCCCGGATCTGTCGGACGCCGACGATCTCCGTGACGAAGGTCTGGCGGGTCGGGTTGTCCACCGCCGTGAGGACGCCGAGGACAAGGGCCAGTCCGTAGACGTGCCAGGCTTGGACGTGTCCGGACAACGTCAAGACGGCGAGCGCGACCGCGACCACGGCCATGCCGCCCTGGGTGGCCTGGAGCAGCCGACGTTTGGGGAAGCGGTCGGCGAGGAGACCGCCGTGCAGGCCGAGCAGGATCGTCGGGGCGAACTGGAACGCGGTGGTGATGCCCACCGCGAGCGGGCTGTCGGTCAGGGTCAGGACCAGCCAGTCCTGGGCGATGCGCTGCATCCATCCGCCGGTGCCGGTGATGAGCAGGCCGGTGAGGAACAGCCGGAAGTTCCGGTTCCTCAGCGCCTCGAAGGTGCTGGCGTTGGCCGGTGTCTCGGTGGAGCGGTCGAGCGGCCGGTCCTGGGGAGGGGCATCGGGGTCGTGGCGACTGGTGCGGACAGAGGGGCGTTCGATGATGCTCACGGGGAGAGTCGTCCTGGTGGGGTGCGGTCGGTGGTACGCCCTCCAGTCTGCGCTTGCCCCGGTCATCGACTGTCATAATCGGTGGCATTACTCTGATCGCGCCGCGCAATGAGCACGCGATAGGGGTCGGTGGAACGGAAGGAGTGGGAGGTGTACGAACCGGAGCTGCTGCGGACGTTCCTCTCGGTCGCACAGCTGTTGAGCTTCACCAAAGCCGCTGCGGCACTTGGGGTTCGGCAATCGACGGTCAGCCAGCACGTCCGCCGGCTCGAGGACGCGGTGGGGCGGCCCCTCTTCGTCCGCGACACGCGTACCGTCACCCTGACCGCCGACGGTGAGGCTCTCACCGGCTTCGCTCGTGAGATCCTCGCGTCTCACCAGAAGGCTCTCGACCACTTCACCGGCACCCCCATCGCCGGGCGGCTGCGGTTCGGCGTGACCGACGACCTGGCCCTGACCACGCTGCCCCGCATCCTGCGCAGCTTCCGCCAGCTGTACCCCCGGGTCGACCTCGAGCTGACCGTCCTGCAGAACGAGAGCCTGCTCAAGCGGTTCGAGTCCGGGCATCTCGACGTCGCCTTCGTCAAGCGGGCCGCGGGCTTACCGCGGCCACAACGCGGTCGACTGGTGCGCCGTGACCCGCTGAGCTGGGTCGCGGCCGAGGGGGTGCGGGTCGAACCGGACGCCACGGTGCCGCTCGTCGTCTACCAGGCGCCCAGCCTGAGCCGTTCGCTCGCGGTGCAGGCGCTCCAGGACGCGGGTCGCCCAAGCCGGATCACCTGCACGGTCAAGGGCGTCAACGGGGTGCTCGCCGCCGTCCGCGCGGGGCTCGGGATCGCGCCGATGGCCAGGACCCTGACTCCCGGCGACCTCGTCGAGATGCCGGCGTCGGCCCGGCTGCCCAAGCTGCCGCACCTCGACCTGGTGCTCGTGACCAACCCCCGCGCACCGGCCGTGCCCGCCGAGGCCCTGACGTCAGCGATCCTCGCGAGTGGGTCGCCGCTGTCCCCGGTGGGTGCCGGATGAGCCCGGGCATCAGTGTGCGCGTGGCCGTCCTCTCTGACACCCACGCCCCGCGATTCTGGAAGCGTTGCCCCCCAGCGGTCGCCGCCCACCTCGACGGCGTCGACCTCATCCTGCACGCGGGTGACGTCTGCACTCCGGACGTGCTCGACGAGCTGGCCGCATTCGCACCGGTGCGGGTCGTGCTCGGCAACAACGACGGTCCGGACGTTGCGGCCTGGGGCGCACCGGAGACGCTCGAGCTCGAGCTGGTCGGGCTGCGCCTGGCGATGATCCACGACAGCGGGCCGATGTCCGGACGGCTGCCGCGGATGCGCCAACGGTTCCCCACGGCCGACCTGGTCGTCTACGGGCACTCGCATATCCCGATGAACGTGACCGACGACGGGTTCCGGATCTTCAACCCCGGGTCGCCGACCGACCGACGCCGCCAGCCGTGCGGCACCATGGGTCGGCTCGAGATCACCGATGGGCTCCTGGCCAGCGCGCAGATCGTCGAGCTGCCTCGGTGAGCCGGCTGCGGCCCGTTCGGCAGGCGGCACCCAGGTGACTGCGCGAGGATGTCGGCTTCCCCTCAGGAGGACGCCACACCGTGACCGACCCGATCGACCACTCATCTCCAGCCACCCAGGTCGCCACTGGACGAGACTGGCAGCGCAGCGTCCGGTTCTTCGCCACCGTGGGCGTTCTGCTCATCCCCTTCTTCGGCCTGCTGTTCCTCGTCGAGGACAAGTGGGGCCCGCTGTCAGGGGCTGACCAGGGCGCGCGCGACGCCCTGCACGAGTTCGGGCTCGGTGAGCCGGTGTTCGTGGCCGTTATGCGCTTCCTGAGCGACTCCGGGTCGGCGCTGGCGTGGCAGATCTTCACCGTCGTCGTGGCGGTCTACCTGTTGTTCCGGCGGTTGTGGCGGTTGGCGGCCTTCACCGTGGTCACGATCGCCGGCTCGTCCCTGCTCAACACCGCAGTCAAGACCCTGGTGCACCGTGACCGACCGATGGTGTCCCAGCCGTTCGTCAACGAGCCTGGGGCCAGCTTTCCGAGCGGTCACTCTCAGGCCGCGGTTGTCGGCTACGGGGTGCTGTTGCTGCTCATCCTGCCCGCTCTCACGCATACGTGGCGTCGGGTCGTCGTGGCGGTCGCGGTCGTCATGGTGCTGGGCATCGGCTTCTCGCGGGTGGCTCTGGCCGCCCACTTCGTCTCCGACGTCATCGCCGGCTTCGCCCTCGGGGCGGTCTTTCTGGGACTGATGACCGCGATCTTCCGACCATGGCGAAACCTCGACGAGGTGAGGGCGGTGGTCAAACCCGGGTCGGCCGACCCGGAAAGGGCTGGCGGACATGTGTAGTGCCTTGGTCCTGGCCGGCGACCGAGGTGCACCAGTAGGTCCCTGATCCGGTGTCGGTGTACTGCTGGCACGCCTCGGACAGGTCGGCCTGCGCGAAGACCATGCGGGCCGGACTCGACTCACGATCAGGCCGCTTGACCCCCTGTGCACCGTGAGTCAAGTGGCCCGACGGTGAGTCAAGTGGGTGGTGGGGAGCGAGATGAGGGCTGCTCAGGTCGCGCGCAGCCGATCGGCCAGCCCCGTGGCTCGCACCGCCCGATGCTCCACGGCCGCCACGACCGCTTCACGCGAACCACGCACCCGCACGGTATGCCGCGCCCGCGTCACCGCGGTGTAGAAC
>JALZBI010000274.1:3172-4259 GCA_030947565.1 Actinomycetota bacterium | reverse complement strand
CCTCGAAGGGGCCTCGGTGGAGGTGCTCGATCTGCGGTCGCTGGTGCCGCTCGACGAGGAGGCGATCCTGGACTCGGTGGCCCGCTGCTCGAAGGTGGTGATCGTCGACGAGGCGAACATGACCTGCGCCGCGGGCGCCCAGGTCGCGGCGCTGATCGCCGAGAAGGCGTTTGAGGATCTGGACGGGCCGGTCGTCCGGGTGGCGACCCCCGACGTGCCGATCCCGTTCTCGCCCCCGCTGGAGGCGGCGGTCCTGCCCGGTGTCGATCGCGTGAGGGAGGCGTGCCGTGAGCTCCTCGACTACTAGTGATTCCCTGGCCGCGGGCCTGCTCGACGTGACCATGCCCCAGATGGGGGTGTCGGTCGCCGAGGGGACGATCGTCGAATGGAAGGTCGCGGTCGGGGACGAGATCACCGCCGAGGCGACGATCTGCGAGATCTCGACCGACAAGATCGACACCGAGGTCCCGGCCCCGGCCGGCGGGACGGTGACCGAGATCCTGGTCGCGGTCGGTGAGACCGTCGAGGTGGGGACGGTGCTGGCGCGGTTGGACACGGGTTCCGAGGGTGGGAGTTCGGCGGCTCCGGCTCCGGCTGCTGCGGCTCCGGCTCCGGCTCGGGCCGCCGCCCCGGCTCCGGCACCTGTCGCGGCTCTGGCCCCGGCAGCGGCTCCGGCGCCCACCAGCGGCATCATCGGCATCGCTGCCAGTCTCTCGGGCATCCCCTACGTCTACGGCGGGACGACGACGAGCGGTTTCGACTGCTCAGGCTTCACCGGCTACGTCTACGCACGAGCGGGCAAGTCGATCCCGCGCGTCGCCGAGGCTCAGCGTGCTGCCTCCACGAAGGTCTCGAACCCTGTCCCGGGTGACCTGATCTTCTTCGGCTTCCCCGCCTACCACGTCGGGATCTACGCCGGCGACGGAAAGCTCTACGACGCCCAGCGCACCGGCACCTTCACGGGCCTGCACGTCATCTGGACGCAGACGAACGTCAGCTACGGCCGCTTCTGAGCCCGTCCGGTCCCTGTTGTTGACCCGGACCTCGGCGCTCAGAGCCTCTCAACCTGTCAGCTCGGCCCCTCACC
>JALZBI010000274.1:0-3162 GCA_030947565.1 Actinomycetota bacterium | reverse complement strand
GGGGTCGGGTGCGCCGGCGGAGCGGGCGCTGACCCGACCGCCGGCGTCGGGCGGGTGGCGACCCGTCGTGCCAGGATGGTGCGCGATGAGCAGGAGTGACAGCGCGGGCGACGCGGCGGTCAGCGGGGTGGCCCCCGGCCCGGCCGTGGTCGTAGACGTCTGGGCTGACGTCGTGTGCCCGTGGTGCTACATCGCGAAGCACCGGCTGCGGCGGGCGGTCGCGAGCTGGGACCGGCCGCACGAGGTGCTCGTGCGGCACCGGGCGTACGAGCTGGACCCCGACCTTCCGCGTGGCCGGCGCGTGCCGGTTGCCACCTACCTCGGTGCCACTGACGGCGGCGGCGAGGCGGCCGGTGTCGCCATGTCCGGCCGGTCGGCCGAGGTCGGCGCCGCCGACGGGCTCCACCTCGACATGGGCCGGGCGCTCAAGGCCAACACCTTCGATGCCCACCGACTGATCGCCCTGGCCCGCGAGATGGGTGGGCCGGCCCTGGAGGATGCCGCCTTGGAGCGGATGTTCTCGGCCCACTTCAGCGAGGGGTTGGCCATCGACGACCACGACACGCTGCTCCGCTGTGCCGCGGAGGCCGGGATGGACGAACGCCGCGTCGCGTCAGTGCTCGCCGACGACACCTACGGTGACGTCGTCCGCGCCGACGAGCAGGAGGCCAGGGCGCTCGGCGTGACCGGGGTGCCGTTCGCGGTGGCCAACGGTCGCCTCTCGGTGGGCGGTGCCCAGCCGGTGGAGGTGTTCCTCGACCTGCTGCGAGCCGCCGCTCCGGCCGACCCGCCCGCTACTGCTGGGTGACGCCGAGGGAGCAGCCGGGCGCAGCCAGCCAGTCCTCGACGAGCCGACCAACCAGGTCGGGGTCCTCGAGCATGGGGGTATGCCCGAGGCCAGGGAGGATGCGAGTCGTCCAGGCCGGGTGCTCCCGCGCCGCGATGCGGGCCGACTCGACCGGCACCAGGCGGTCCTGGTCGCCGTGCAGCAGCAGGACGGGAGCGGTGACCGCGTTCATCGCCGTGCGGAGGCCGCCCCGGCGCCCGAGCGTGCGGACGATGGACCGAGCCGCGGCGAGGTAGGACTCGTCGGCGTCAGGCGCATACCGGCGTCGGTGGGCGGTCATCTCGATCGTCGCGGCGACGACGGCCGGGTTGGCCCGGCTCGGGTCCGCGAAGCACAGCGCGGTGGTCGCGCGCACCCGTTGCTCGTCACTGGACCGCGTACTGACCCGGCGGGTGACCATCTCGCCGACTCTCGGGATCTGGTATGCGAGAAAGGTCGCGGCGACCTGCCGGTCCATGGCGCGGCGGCGACTGGGGATCGCCGGGTCGATGAGGACGAGTCGCTCGACGAGGTCGGGGTGCCGGCCGGCGACCAGCAGCGAGATGAGACCACCCATCGAGTTACCGACGAGGATGCAGCGGGGCCCGACGACCTCGCGGACGAACCGGGCGACCAGCTCGGCGTTGGCGCCGACCTCGCTGGCGCGCTTGTCGCCCGGGGTAAGCCCGAAACCGGCGAGGTCGAGGGCGTACGCGGGTCGTTGCCTCGAGAGCCGCGGTGCGAGCCCCACCCAGTTGAGGTGCGACCCGCCGAGCCCGTGCACGAAGACGACCGGGGTGGGCCCCGGGCTGCCCGGCTGCTCCTGCGCCGGGCCGCCGAAGTCGACCCAGTGCACCGGTCCGGGGTGGGGACCGGGCAGGTCGACGAGATGGCCGGTGCCGCCCCAGGCCCCCGCCAGGGCGAGCGGCGGGGCGGTGGTGGGGGCGAGATCGGGCACCAGCGCATGGTAGGACGCCATGCTGGGGCGGCCTTCGCACTCCAGCCCAGCCAGGCCCGTCGGGCTGAGCTGGGTGGACGGCCTGGGTCGTCGGCACCCCCTCGTGTGGCTGCGCGGGGAGCGGGTCTACGACGTCGAGCGGTGGCTCGGCGACCGGTTCATCGGCTACGTCCCGGGCCTCAGCGGTGACGTCGAGGCGGCATACGCCGACGCGGAGCGCAGGATCGCCTGACCGGGCCGGTCAGGGGCCGCCGCGCCAGTGGTCGATGCGGCGGTGGTCGGGGCTGAACCCGTGCTGCACGCCCCAGATCACGGCCTGCGTGCGGCTGCCGACCTCGATCTTGCGGTAGATCGTGCGGATGTAGGACTTGACGGTGTTGGGGCTGAGGAAGGTGTGCCCGGCGACGTCGGCGTTGCTGAGGCCCTGGGTGATGAGCGCCAGGATCTCCGACTCACGGTCGGTCAGCCCTTCACCTCGGCCGGGCCAGTCGAGCCCGTTGGCGCTGCCGGTGCGCCGGGGGGCGTCGCTGACGACGACCTCACCGGCATACACGGCCTCGAGCGCGTCGACGAACTCGCGGGCGGGCAGCGCTTTGGACAGGTAGCCGTGCACGCCCTGCTCGCGCGCCATCTCGACGAGATCGGGGTGGAAGTTCCAGGTGTAGACGACCACGTGCTTGGCTCGGGGGTTCTTGACCAGCACGCCGATGTCGTGGTGGTCGGACTCCGGCTGGGCGAACGAGTCATAGAGCACGATGTCGACCTCGTCCGAGACCGGCTTGTTCGTGTCGATCTCGGCGACGATGACCCGGTCGCGGTACTGGTCGAGGATCTTGGCCACCCCCATGAGCACGACGTCGTAGTCGTCGACGAGCGCGACGGTGATCGGCGGGTCCTTCTCAGTTGCCGGCACCCTCCGAGATTAGCCTCCTTAGGGGTGTACTGCAACCGCCCTAGGGGTGTGAGAGTCGAGACGTCTCATCACCTCTACGGAAGGCTTTCGCCATGCTGGGACTCATCGTCACCATCATCATCGTCGGGCTCATCGCCGGAGCGCTCGCGCGCCTCCTCGTGCCGGGCCGTCAGGACCTCTCGATCCCCATGACCATCGTCCTGGGCATCGTCGGCTCCTTCGTCGGGGGCTTCCTCGGCTACCTGCTCTTCCACAAGGACGCCGCCGACGGCTTCCTCCAGCCGGCGGGCATCATCGGGTCGGTCATCGGCGCGGTCATCGTCCTCCTGATCTGGACGCGCGTGAGCGGCCGTCGGTCGGTCCGTTCCTGACGGCTTCTCTCAACCACCTCCGCGGGCACGCGAGGTCGCGACAAGGGAACGCGACGTCGACGAGACGTCCCGCGGAGGGGGGGGGGGGGGGGGG
>JALZBI010000047.1 GCA_030947565.1 Actinomycetota bacterium | reverse complement strand
GGTCTCGGTCGGCCGCGCGCCACGCATCGAGCCAGGCGACGTCGTCGGCCGTCGGCGGGGTCCCGTCGACGCTCGGCAGGTCGCCGAGGTGGCGCGCGACCCGGCCGGGGTCGGTGACGACGCCACCGGGCCCGGGGGCGGCGATCACCTTGACGTCGGCCCGCGAGATGAGCCGGGTCACCGGGCGAGAGAGCGTGGGGTGGCCGAGGACGACGACCCGCTCGATCTCGTCGGCGAGGGAACCATCGAGCAGCAGGCGGTAGGTGCGGATCGCGTGGTCGCCCACCCGGGCTCCGGAGGTGGGTTCGGCCAGCAGCGGCCAGCCGGCCCGCTCGGCGAGGACCCGGGCCGCCGACCCGCTCTCGTCGCCCGCGACGACGACGGTGCGCGGGCCGCGGGGTAGCACCTCGGCCCCTGCGCCCCGGCCGTCGCGATGGTTCGGGAGCCGCGAGGGCGCGGAAGCGACCCGGGGAGTCCCTACCCACGCCGGCAGGTCGGGGAGGAGGGGCTCCTCCAGCTGCACGTTCAGATGGGTCGGCCCCTCCCGCCGGCAGGCGATCGCCACCGCGGCGTCGAGGTCGGTATCGCTCACGTCCACGGCGAGGTCGAAGCACGGGGCGAAGACGCCGAAGAGGCCGTCCTGACGGGTCGTCTGGTTGGCCCCGCTGCCGCGCATCGCGGCTGGCCGGTCGGCGGCCAGGACGACGAGCCGGCGCCCCGAGTGCGACGCCTCCATGACGGCCGGCAGGAGGTTGCCGACCGCTGTGCCCGACGTCGTGACGACGGCCACCGGGGCGCGCGCGCCGATGCTGAGGCCGAGAGCGAGGAAGCCGGCGGTCCGCTCGTCGATGCGCACATGCAGCCGGAGGTCGCCGGCGGCGTCCGCCGCATACAGGACCAGGGCCAGTGCTGCGGACCGGGAGCCGGGAGCGAGGACGACGTCGTGGACCCCCCCGGCGACGAGGGCCGCGACGAGGCGGGCCGCGCGCTCGGGGGACCTCACGGGCCGAGTATGCCGGTCGATAGCGTGAGCGTCGTGACCTCAGTGCTGGAGACGTCCGCCGACACCAACGACCAAGCCGACGCAGCCGACGCAGCCGACGCAGCCGACGCAGCGGAGGCGGACTTTGCCGCCGAGGCCGCCGAGGCCGCCGAGGCAGCGAGCGGGAGCGACCCGACGGCGTCGACATGGTGGCGGCAGGCCGTCGTCTACCAGATCTACCCGCGCAGCTTCGCGGACGGCAACGGCGACGGCGTCGGTGACCTGCGCGGGATCATCTCCCGGGTCGACCACCTGCGCCGGCTGGGCGTCGACGCGGTCTGGCTCAGCCCGTTCTACCCCTCGGCGCTCGCCGACGGCGGCTACGACGTCGACGACTACCGCGCCGTCGCGCCCGAGCTGGGGTCACTGGACGACATCGACGCCCTGGTCGGCGAGCTGCACCGGACGGGCATCAAGGTCATCGTCGACATCGTGCCCAACCACACGTCGAACCGGCACGCCTGGTTCCGAGAGGCCGTGGCCGCGGCGCCCGGATCGGCTGCCCGTCGCCGCTACGTCATCCGCCGCGGCCGGGGCGCCGACGGGGCCGAACCGCCCACCGACTGGACGTCGTACTTCGGCGGCCCGGCCTGGGAGCCGTTGGGCGACGGCGACTGGTACCTGCACCTGTTCGCGCCCGAGCAGCCCGACCTCAACTGGGCCGACGAGGAGGTGCGGGCCGACTTCCTGACGACCCTGCGCTTCTGGGCCGACCGCGGCGTCGACGGTTTCCGGGTCGACGTCGCGCAGCTGCTCGTCAAGGACGCCTCGGTCATCAGCGGGCTAGACGGCTCGCTCCCGACGCAGGCGCAGCTCTCGGCGGGGGGTTTCGCTGACGGGGAGCACCCGTTCCAGGACCGCGACGAGGTGCACGACATCTACCGCTCGTGGCGGGCCGTCTTCAACGAGTACGACCCGCCGCGGATGGCCGTCGCCGAGGCGTGGGTACCCGCTCACCGGAGGGTGCGGTTCGCGTCCGCGGAGGAGCTCGGCCAGGCGTTCAACTTCGACCTGCTGCAGACCGAGTGGGTCGCCGGTGCGTTCCGGAAGGTCATCGACGACAACCTGGCTCTGGCCAGGGAGGCCGAGGCCTCGTCGACGTGGGTCTTGTCCAACCACGACATGGTGCGCCACGCCACCCGCTACGCCCTGCCCGACGGCACCGACCTCGTGGCCTGGCTGCGCGACGGTGGCACGGACCCGGCCCCCGACGTCGCCCGTGGGCTGCGGCGCGCGCGGGCGGCGACCCTGCTCGCGCTGGCGCTGCCGGGCTCGGCCTACCTCTACCAGGGCGAGGAGCTCGGCCTGGTAGAGGTCACCGACCTGCCGGCCGAGGTGCTCCAGGACCCGACGTTCTTCCGGTCCGGCGGCGCGGAGAAGGGCCGGGACGGCTGCCGGGTGCCCATCCCCTGGAGGGAGTCGGGGGAGTCGTTCGGTTTCGGGTCCGGCTCGGCCCACCTCCCGCAGCCGGCCTGGTTCGGCCGGTATGCCATGGAGCGCGAGCTGGCCGACCCGGCCTCCACCCTGCGGTTCTACATCGCCGCTCTGGCCGCCCGGCGCTCGCTGCTCGCCGCCGAGGAGCTGACCTGGCGCGAGTCGCCCTCCGACGTGGTCGCATTCGAGCGCCCCGGCGGCTGGGTCAGCGTGACCAACTTCGGCGAAACCGGCATACCCCTGACGGAGGGTCGGGTCGTCATCGCCAGCGAGCCGCTGACCGGTGACGAGATCCCTCCTGAGACGACGGTCTGGCTGCACACGACAAAGGCCTCGGCATGACCATGGACCTGCGCATCTTCACCGAACCGCAGCAGGGCGCGAGCTACGCCGACCAGCTCGCCCTCGCCCGGCGGGCCGAGGAGTGCGGGTTCTCGGCGTACTTCCGGTCTGACCACTACCTCAAGATGGGGGACGTGTCCGGCCTGCCCGGGCCAACCGACTCATGGGTGACGCTGGCCGGGCTCGCCGTGCAGACGTCGATCATCCGGCTCGGCACCCTGGTCACGTCGGCCACGTTCCGCCACCCGGGGCCGCTCGCCATCAGCGTGGCGCAGGTCGACGAGATGAGCGGCGGCCGTGTCGAGCTCGGCCTCGGCACCGGCTGGTTCGAGGCCGAGCACCAGGCCTACGGGCTCGAGTTTCCTGACCTACGAACGAGGTTCGACCGGTTCGAGGAGCAGCTGGCGGTGGTCACGGGCCTGTGGCGCACCCCGGTCGGCGAGACGTTCTCCTTCTCCGGCAGCCACTACACGGTCGTCGACTCGCCTGCGCTGCCCAAGCCGTCCTCCCCGGACGGACCGCCGATCATCGTCGGCGGACACGGCAAGAAGCGGACCCCGCAGCTGGCGGCCCGCTACGCCGCGGAGTTCAACGTCGGGTTCTCGCCCGTGGACGTCACCGGCGACCTGTTCAGGCGCGCCACGGAGGCCTGCGAGGCGGTGGGCCGTGCTCCGGACAGCCTGGTGCGGTCCGCTGCGCTCACCGTCGTCTGCGGGCGCGACGACGCCGAGGTGCGGACCCGGGCCGAGGCGGCCGGGCGCGACCTCGACGATCTGCGCCGGGACGCCGTCGTCGGCACGCCCGCGGAGTGCGTCGAGACCCTCGGCCGGTATGCGTCGGTGGGCACCGAGCGGACCTACCTGCAGGTGCTCGACTTCGGCGACCTCGACCACCTCGACCTGATCGCCGCCGAGGTCATGCCGCACGTCTGACTCCCCCGACCCAGCCACAACCCCCCGACCCGACTCCCCCGATCCCGTCCTAACCCCGACCGGACTCACGTTCTCGTCGGTTCCAGGGCCTCCAGCGCATCGAAACCGACAACAACGTGAGTCCGGTCGGGGTTCAGGCTCCGGCTTCGAGGGCGTCGCGCATGGGGACGAACTTGGCGTCGGCCTCGGCCAGCTCCGACTCGGGGGTCGATCCGGCCACGATGCCGCAGCCGGCGTAGAGACGGATTCGGGCGGGGTCGGACTCGTCGACCCGGCCGCACCGCAGGGCGATGCCCCACTCGCCGTCACCGGAGCCGTCCATCCAGCCGACCGGACCCGCATACCGGCCGCGGTCCATGCCCTCGATCTCGTCGATGAGCGCGACGGCCAGGTCCTTGGGCGTGCCCCCGACGGCGGCCGACGGGTGGAGCGCGGCGGCCAGCGCGAGCGACGTCGCCGCGTCGGAGCTGACCCCGGTCACGTCGGTGGCCAGGTGCATGACGTTGCTGAGGTGCAGCACGAAGGGCGTCTCGGGCACGTTGGTCGACGAGCAGTGCGACGCCAGCGCCTCGGCGACCGAGCGCACGGCGTACTCGTGCTCCTCGAGGTCCTTGCTCGAGCGGGCCAGCGAAGCGGCGAGCGCGAGGTCGTTGACGTCGTTGCCGGAGCGCTGGATCGTGCCGGCCAGGACCCGCGACGTCACCAGCCCGTGCTCGCGGCGCAGGAGCAGCTCGGGGGTCGCACCGACGAGCCCGTCGACGGCGAACGACCAGGTACGCGGGTAGCGCTCGGCGAGGTGGGTCAGCAGGAACCGCGGGTCGATCGGTCCGGACGCCCGGGCGTAGAGGTCACGAGCCAGGACGACCTTGTCGAGGTCTCCCCGGTTGATCCGGCCGACGGCGTCGACGACCGCGCTGCCCCACTCGTCGGGGCCGAGCGCCCCGTCGGCGAAGGTGACGCCGGCCGGCGACGCAGGAGCGGACCCGGGCGAGAGCTCGGGGATGGGAGGGAGCTGACCGGCGGTGCCGACGGTGGTGACCCACCAGACCCCGTCGCGACACCCCACGACAACCTCCGGCACGACGAGGACTCCGGGCGCGGTGGAGGAGTCCGAGAAGGGGAACGACCCGAAGACCACGGGACCGGTGCCGGGCCGGCTGACCTCGTCACGAACCACCGCGTGGGCCGACACCTCGGCCCACCACTCGTCGGCGGCGACGAAGCGGTCCGGACCTGAGACACCGAGGCGGGCGACCTGGCCCCACGCCACGAGCCCCTCGCGGTGGCGCACCCACGAGAGCACGTCCTCCGGGCGGTCCGGGTCCGGCAGCAACGCCAGGAGCGGGCCGGGGTCGGCGATCGCCCGGGTGCGGACGACGAGCGGTGACCCGAGGGGCAGCCCCGCCCAGGCGCGCTCGGGGAGGGTCGACATGCCCATGATGGTAGAGGGGCCGGTCAGGAAGGCCGCTCGACCTCGTCGCGGCGGGTCCGCTGCACGATGTCCGCCACAATGCCTGCATGACCCGCGCCAGCCTCGAGAAGGACCCGTCGGAGGTCGCCCGGATGTTCGACGGGGTAGCCGCGCGCTACGACCTCACCAACGACGTGCTGTCCCTCGGCCAGGACCGGCTCTGGCGCGCGGCCACCCTGAGGGCGCTCGACGTGCAGACCGGTGACACGGTGCTCGACATCGCCGCCGGCACCGGCACCAGCTCGGAGCCCCTCGCCGACCGGGGAGTACGGGTCGTCCCGGCTGACTTCTCGCTCGGGATGCTCAAAGTGGGTCGGGAACGACGGCCCGACATGGCGTTCACGGCGTCCGACGCGATGCGACTGCCCTTCGCCGACGCGTCGTTCGACTCAGTGACGATGTCGTTCGGGCTGCGCAACGTCGCCGACCCGGCGGCGGCACTCACGGAGTTCCGCCGGGTGACCCGGCCCGGGGGCCGGCTCGTCGTCTGCGAGTTCAGCCGCCCCGTCAACGGTCCGTTCCGGCGGGTCTACCTGAACTACCTCATGCGGGCGTTGCCGGTGATCGCCCGTCGGGTGTCGTCGAGCCCCGACTCCTACGTCTACCTCGCGGAGTCGATCCGGGCGTGGCCGGACCAGCGCGAGCTCGCCGGCACCATCGCCGTGAGTGGCTGGCACGAGGTGGAATGGCGCAACCTCTCAGGCGGGATCGTGACTCTCCACCGGGCCGTCGCCCACTAGCGGTCACGACGTCCATCGGAGGGTGTCACAGCCCACGTCGGACCCAGCGGTCGGTATGCCGACACGAGGCATAGACTCGCCGAGCGAGTTCGTGAACATCTTCACAAGCAGCCGGACGGACGGAAGAATGGGCGCCATGGACGTGGTCGGCAACCCTCCCGCACCGGCCGACCCGACGGCGGTCGACCCCGCCCTGGACGGCCCGCAGACCACCGAGGCCGTCACGGGCCGAGCCGACGTCATCGTCGTCGGTGCCGGCCCCGGCGGCTCGGCGACGGCGGCATACCTGGCCATGGCGGGGCTCGACGTCCTGCTGCTGGACAAGACCACCTTCCCCCGCGAGAAGGTCTGCGGCGACGGCCTGACGCCGCGGGCGGTCCGCGAGCTCATCACCCTCGGGGTGCCCACGCCAGAGGGCGACGGATGGATCAAGAACAAGGGCCTGCGGATCATCGGCGGCGGCCACCGGCTGCAGCTCGACTGGCCCGATACGTCGGAGTTCCCGCCCTACGGCCTCGTGCGCACCCGGATGGACTTCGACGACATCCTCGCCCGGCACGCGGTCAAGCACGGCGCGCACCTGCTCGAGGGCACCAACGTCACCGGGCCGGTGCTCGACGCGAACGGCCGGATCGCCGGCGTCCGCGCGAAGGCGGTGGACGAGCGAGGCCGGGCCACGGGCCCCGTCCTCACCTACCGTGCCCCGCTCGTCATCGCCGCCGACGGCAACTCCTCGCGCCTCTCCCTCGGCATGGGGCGCCAGAAGCGCGACGACCGGCCGATGGGCGTCGCGGTGCGCACCTACTACACCTCGCCCCGGCACGACGACGACTACCTCGAGTCGTGGCTCGAGCTGTGGTCCACCGACCCTCATGGCAACCGGGTGCTCCTGCCGGGCTACGGCTGGGTGTTCGGCGTCGGGGACGGCACGTCCAACGTCGGGCTGGGGATCCTCAACACCAGCAAGGCGTTCGGCAACGTCGACTACAAGGACGTCATGCGCCGCTGGGTCGCGACGATGCCCGACGAGTGGACCTACAACGACACGACGATGGTCGGCCCCATCCGCGGAGCCGCGCTGCCGATGGGCTTCAACCGCCAGCCGCACTACCGCGACGGGTTGTTGCTCGTCGGCGACGCCGGCGGCATGGTCAACCCGTTCAACGGCGAGGGCATCGCCTACGCCATGGAGTCCGGCCGGCTGGCCGCGGAGGTCGTCGCGCAGGCGTTCGCGCGCACCGACGACGCCGGCCGCGAGCGGGTCCTCGCGTCCTACCCCCAGGTGATGAAGGACGCTCTCGGTGGCTACTACACGCTGGGCCGGTGGTTCGCCCGGGCCATCGGCAACCCGGAGGTCATGCGGCTCGCCACCAAGTACGGCCTGCCGCGCACGACCCTGATGCGGTTCCTGCTCAAGGTCATGGCCAACCTGCCTGAGGAGCACGGTGGGCGGGTCGACGACCGGCTCATCCATGCCCTCTCGTCCGTGGCGCCCGACGCATGAGCACCAGCCCGCATCCCGCCGGGGAACCGCTCGCGGCCGGGTGGTCGCGCCCGGCCCGGGGACCCGCCCTTAGGATGACCACGACCCGCTTGCGACCCGTGTGCAGCGACTGCCGGAAGGGGTATGCCGGATGACCAACCCGTACGTCCCGCTCCTGTTTCTCCTCGGTCTCGGGGCCGCGTTCGCCGCGCTGTCCGTGGGGACCAGCCTCGTGGTCGGCCCGAAGCGCTACAACCGGGCCAAGATGGAGGCGTACGAGTGCGGGATCCAGCCGACTCCTCACGCCGAGGGTGGCGGGCGCATCCCGATCAAGTACTACCTCGTGGCCATGCTCTTCATCATCTTCGACATCGAGAGCGTGTTCCTCTACCCGTTCGCGGTCGCCTTCAACTCGCTCGGCCTCTTCGCGCTCGTGGAGATGGTTCTGTTCATCCTCACCGTGTTCGTCGCCTACGCCTATGTCTGGCGCCGCGGCGGGCTCGAGTGGGAGTAAGGAAGTCAGCAAACGACATGGGTATCGAAGAGAAGCTCCCCTCCGGGTTCCTCCTGACGACCATCGAGGGCCTCGCGGGCTACATGCGCAAGAGCTCGATGTGGCCGGCTACCTTCGGCTTGGCCTGCTGCGCCATCGAGATGATGGCCGTGGGCACGCCTGACTACGACATTGCCCGGTTCGGGATGGAGCGCTTCTCCGCCACCCCCCGCCAGGCCGACCTGATGATCGTCGCTGGCCGGGTCAGCCAGAAGATGGCGCCGGTCGTGCGGCAGGTCTACGACCAGATGCCGAACCCCAAGTGGGTCATCTCGATGGGCGTCTGTGCGAGCTCGGGCGGGATGTTCAACAACTACGCGATCGTCCAGGGCGTCGACCACATCGTCCCCGTCGACGTCTACCTCCCCGGCTGCCCGCCGCGGCCCGAGATGCTGCTCAACGCGATCATCACGCTCCACGAGCAGATCCAGACCATGCCCCTGGGCGTCAACCGCGAGAAGGCGGCCCGGGCGGCCGAGCTGGCGGCCCTCAACGCGACGCCGACGCACGCCATGAAGGGTCTGCTGGCGTGAGCGAGACGGGCACCACCAAGGACGAAGGGGCCAACAACGAGGGCCCCGACAAGGACGGCGTCAAGGACCCGAAGCAGGGCTCCCAGGAGACGGCGCAGGAGTATGCGCCCAGCCTCCCGGCGGTGCCGGGCACCCTGCCCGAACCCGTGGTCATCGGTGAGCGGTTCGGCATGTTCGGTGCATCGAGCGGCCAGGACACCAGCGGCTACGGAGGCTTGCGCAGTGACATCCTCCTGCCCGGCGCCACGGCCCGGCCCTACGGCGGCTACTTCGACGAGGTCGCCGACTCCCTCGAGCGGGCGCTCGTGGGCGGACAGGCGTCGTGGGCGGAGGCGGTCGAGTACGTCACCGTCGACCGCGGTGAGATGACGATCTTCGTGCGCCGCCAGCACCTGCTCCCCGTCGTGCGCATGCTGCGCGACGAGCCCGACCTCCGGTTCGAGATCTGCACCGGCGTGTCGGGCGTGAACTATCCGCACGAGACCGGCCGTGAGCTCCACGCCGTCTACCACCTCCTCTCGATCACCAACGGCGGCAACCGGATCCGCGTCGAGGTCACCTGTCCCGACGACGACCCGCACATCCCGTCGGTCGTCGCGGTCTATCCCGCCAACGACTGGCACGAGCGTGAGACGTGGGACATGTTCGGCATCCAGTTCGACGGGCACCCGGCGCTGACGCGCATCCTCATGCCCGACGACTGGCCGGGGCACCCGCAGCGCAAGGACTACCCGCTGGGCGGCATCCCGGTCGAGTACAAGGGCGCGACCATCCCGCCGCCGGACCAGCGCAGGAGCTACAGCTGATGGCACCCCACAACGTTCTACGCTTCGCTCCGATACTTTGCGAGGACCCCGCATGACGACCACCAGCCAGACCGGCCAGAGCGGCCGGCGTACGGGCGCCACCCGCGCGGGCGACCCCTACGCCACCACCGGGGCCGACGCCGATGTCGCGGGCGACGCCCCCGTCTTCAACGCGTCCGGCGGCGACTGGGACGACCTGGTCAACGACGCGGCGGCGCTCAACGAGGAGCGGATCGTCGTCAACATGGGTCCGCAGCACCCGTCGACGCACGGCGTGCTCCGGCTCATCCTCGAGCTCGACGGCGAGACGGTGACCGAGACGCGGGCCGGGATCGGCTACCTGCATACGGGCATCGAGAAGAACATGGAGTTCCGCACCTGGACGCAGGGCGTCACGTTCTGCACCCGGATGGACTACCTCACGCCGATGATGCAGGAGACCGTCTACTGCCTCGCGGTCGAGAAGCTTCTCGGCATCACCGACCAGATCCCGCAGCGGGCCTCGACGATCAGGGTGCTGATGATGGAGCTGACCCGGATCAGCTCCCACCTGGTCGCCCTCGCCACCGGTGGACTGGAGCTCGGCGCCACGACCGTGATGACCGTGGGATTCCGTGAGCGCGAGCGGATCATGTCGATCATCGAGATGATCACCGGCCTGCGGATGAACAACGCCTACATCCGGCCCGGTGGCGTCGCCCAGGACCTGCCGCGCGGTGTCTACGACCGGATCCGCGACGCCATGCCGATGCTGCGACGCGGGCTCGGCGAGCTGGAGATGCTTCTCAACGAGAACCCCATCGTCAAGGGTCGCCTCCAGGGGGTCGGCTACCTCGACCTCACGGGGTGCATCGCGCTCGGCGTGACCGGCCCGATCCTCAGGGCGACCGGACTGCCGCACGACCTGCGCCGCAGCGACCCTTACTGCGGCTACGAGACCTACGACTTCGACGTCATCACCCGCAGCTCGAACGACGCCTACGGCCGGCTGCGGATCCGGATCGACGAGATGTACCAGTCGCTGCGGATCATCGAACAGGCGACGGACCGCCTGCAGGCCGACGAGCCGGGCGCCCCGGTCATGGTCGAGGACAAGAAGATCGCGTGGCCGGCCCAGCTAGCCATCGGCGGTGACGGCATGGGCAACAGCCTCGACCACATCCGCACCATCATGGGCGAGTCGATGGAGTCGTTGATCCACCACTTCAAGCTGGTCACCGAGGGCTTCCGGGTGCCCCCGGGCCAGGCGTACGTCGCGATCGAGAGCGCAAAGGGCGAGCTGGGGTGTCACGTGGTGTCCGACGGGGGCACGCGGCCCTACCGAGCCCACTTCCGCGACCCGTCGTTCAACAACCTCCAAGCGGTGGCGGCGATGTGCGAGGGCGGCCAGATCGCCGACGTCATCGTGGCCGTGGCCTCCATCGACCCCGTCATGGGAGGAGTGGACCGCTGATGTTGAACCACTACGCGACCGCGGGCCAGCAGGCAT
>JALZBI010000046.1 GCA_030947565.1 Actinomycetota bacterium | reverse complement strand
CCCCCCCCCCCCCCCCGCCGGACCCAGCACGCAACGACCGCGAGCCCGACCCGGAGGACGTCGCCCGGGCCATCGTCCTGCGCCAGCTGTCGATGGCCCCCCGAAGCCGGCAGCAGCTGGCCGACAAGCTCAGTCAGCGCGGCTGCCCCGATGACGTGACGACGCGTGTCCTCGATCGGATGACCGAGGTCGGGCTGGTCGACGACGAGGCGTACGCCGGGATGCTGGTCCGCTCGCAGCAGGCCGGGCGCGGGCTGGCTAAGAAGGCGCTGGCGCACCAGCTGCGCGCCAAAGGCGTGGCCGACGAGACCATCGACAGTGCCCTCGACGGCATCGACGCTCCGACCGAGCGGCTGCGCGCCGAGGAGGTCGCCGCCAAGACAATGCGGCGACTGGCCGGGCTCGACCCGTCGGTCCAGGCCCGGCGGCTCGCCGGGGTGCTCGGCCGGAAGGGCTACCCGCCGTCGGTCGTCTACCCGGTCGTCCGCGACGCCGTCAACGAGGCCCCGGAGCACCAACGCGACTGATATCGCACCACCCGCCGCCGGGTCGTTGCGACCCCCGGTGAGATGGCGGACACCTAGTCGCAGCACGGGAGAAGCGCCGTGGCCTCACGATCAGGGCCATGGCCGGCGGCGGCTAAATACGGTTCGACCCGACCAACGGGGCCTTCGTCGGGCTGGACCACGACGTCGTCGTGCGCGGGCGCGACGACAGCGACATGCAGCCGATCAAGGGATCCATGCGGGCGGGGCGCACAACGTCATTCCCTCCGTGTTCTCCGGCGCCACCGGCTCGACCCTGACAGTCGAGGTGGCCTGAACCCGGCTGCGCTGAGCACCCGGCCACACCGCATACCCTGGTGGGCGCGATGAGGACCTACGACGTGCGCACCCACGGGTGCCAGATGAACGTGCACGACAGCGAGCGGCTGGCCGGTCTCCTGGAGACCGCCGGCTACGTCGACGTCAACGCGCTGACGGGCTCTGAACGCCCAGACACCGCCGACGTCGTCGTGTTCAACACCTGCGCCGTCCGTGAGAACGCCGACAACAAGCTCTACGGCAACCTCGGGCAGCTGCGTCCGGCCAAGCTGCGCAACCCCGAGATGCAGATTGCCGTCGGCGGCTGCCTCGCCCAGAAGGACCGGAGCACCATCGTCGACCGGGCCCCCTGGGTCGACGTCGTCTTCGGCACCCACAACATCGCCTCGCTGCCGGTGCTGCTCGAGCGAGCCCGGCACAACCAGCGGGCCGAGGTCGAGATCCGCGAAGCGCTGGAGACTTTCCCCTCCACCCTGCCCACCCGCCGCGACTCCGCCTACGCCGGCTGGGTCTCGATCTCGGTGGGCTGCAACAACACCTGCACGTTCTGCATCGTTCCGAGCCTGCGCGGCAAGGAGATGGACCGGAGGCCCGGAGACGTGCTGGCCGAGGTCGAGGCCCTCGTTGGGCAGGGGGTCGTCGAGGTCACCCTCCTCGGCCAGAACGTCAACACCTACGGCGTCGAGTTCGGCGATCGGCTCGCGTTCGGCAAGCTGCTGCGCGCCTGCGGCGACATCGCCGGTCTCGAGCGGGTGCGCTTCACCAGTCCGCACCCGGCTGCGTTCACGACCGACGTCATCGCGGCGATGGCCGAGACCCCCAACGTCATGCCCAGCCTGCACATGCCGCTGCAGAGCGGGTCGGACCGGGTGCTCAAGACGATGCGGCGGTCCTACCGGAGCGCGAAGTTCCTCGGCATCCTCGACGAGGTGCGCGACCGGATCCCCGACGCAGCGATCACGACCGACATCATCGTCGGGTTCCCGGGGGAGACCGACGCCGACTTCGGGGCCACCCTCGACGTCGTGCGCGCCGCCCGTTTCTCGAGCGCGTTCACCTTCCAGTACTCCATCCGCGCTGGCACCCCCGCGGCCGACCTGCCCGACCAGCTGCCGAAAGCCGTGGTGCAGGAACGCTACGAGCGGCTCGTCGCGGTGCAGGAGGAGGTCTCCTGGGCCGGCAACCGGCTGGTCGAGGGCCGCACGGTCGAGGTGCTCGTCGCGACCGGGGAGGGTCGCAAGGACCAGGTCACCCACCGGATGTCCGGCCGGGCCCGGGACAACCGCCTCGTTCATTTCGCCGTGCCGGAGGGGGCCGAGGGACCCCGACCGGGCGACGTCGTCACGGTCGGCGTCACCTACGGTGCGCCGCACCACCTGGTCGCCGACTCCGGCGCCCAGGGTGGCGTCTACGCCGTCCGGAGGACCGCTGGAGGGGACGCGTGGGCCGCGCTGCAGGGCAGGGGGCAGCGCAAACCCGGCGTCTCACTGGGGATGCCGTCGCTGGGCCGCCCGGCGACGTCCGCCCCGGCACCCGCCTGCGCCGCCCCCTGACGCCGACGTTCACCGGGTCGTGCTCTGGACCGCACCGAGATCCGGCTCCATCCACCACGAACCGCGGGGTGACGCAGCCGGAGCTCTTCGCCAGGTCAGTCGATCGACCCGCCGTCCTGCCCGGACATGTAAGCGTCCGAGCTCCCGCCGCTGACGTCGGCCTCCTCGCCATCACCGCCGACGGCCGGGCCCGTGTCGATCTCGCCCACGGACGGCTCGTCCGGACCCTTCGCGCTCGCATCCATGAGGTCGTCCATGTCGACGTGGGCGTGGGAGGCGTCGTGCACGGGCGCCGACTCGGGCTGGACCATCTGCTCACCGTAGAGGCGGGGAACAGCCCGCTCAACTCGGGAACTGTGACCGATGGCCGGCCGCGGCTGGTTGACTTTGCGTATGCCCGTGCGCCCCGTCGTCATCGTCGGCGAACCGGTCCTGCGTCGGCCCTCGGCCCGCGTCGAGGCGTTCGACGACGCGCTCCGCCGGCTCGTCGCTGACCTGTACGACACCATGGACGCCGCCCACGGGGTCGGCCTCGCGGCACCCCAGGTCGACGTCCCGCTGCGGCTGTTCGTCTACGAGATGGTCAACGACGACGACGTCCCCGCCCGTGGGGTCGTCGTCAACCCGATGCTGACGTTGAGCCGGATCGCCGACGAGCGTCCCGACCCCGACATCGAGAGCGAGGGCTGCCTCTCGGTGCCCGGTGAGCACTTCCCTCTCAAGCGCGCCGACCACGTCACCGTCACCGGGTTCGACGCCGACGGCGAGCCATTGAGGTTCGAGGCGACCGGCTGGTTCGCCCGCGTCATGCAGCACGAGTTCGACCACCTCAACGGCCTGCTCTACGTCGACCGGCTGGACGGGAAGTGGTCGCGCCGCGCGAAGAAGGCGGTGCGGGCCAGCGGGTGGGGCACGCCCGGGCAGACCTGGTTGCCGGGGGTCGACGTCGACCCCTTCGGCCACGACGACGTAGACGACGTGCAGGACCTTGACGATCTGCACGGAGACGACGCCCGCGATGACGGCCACGAGGGCCGGTCGAGCCACGTGGACGCGACGGGGCACGACGACCGGCGTGCCTGACCCTGACGGCACCGACCACATGATCGTCGCCGTCGTCGGTGCGACCGCCACCGGGAAGTCCGACCTGGCGCTCGACCTGGCCGAACGGCTGCAGGGCGAGGTCGTCAACGCCGACGCGATGCAGCTCTACCGCGGGATGGACATCGGCACGGCCAAGCTACCCGTCGAGCAGCGGCGCGGGATCACCCACCACCAGATGGACGTCCTGGACGTGCCCGACGAGGCGAGCGTCGCGGCCTACCAACGATTGACGCGCATTGACCTCGAAGCGATCCAGCGCCGCGGGCACCCGCCGGTCCTCGTCGGAGGTTCTGGCCTCTACGTGCGCGCCGCCCTGGACGACCTCGACATCCCGCCGACCGACCCAGCCGTACGCGCCCGGCTCACGGCCGAGCTGGAAGCCCACGGGGTCGACGCCCTGAGGAGCCGGCTTTGGGACCGCGATCCCGTCGCCGCAGGAGCGATCGAGCCGAACAACGGTCGCCGGATCGTGCGGGCTCTGGAGGTGGTCGAGCTGACCGGCCGGCCGTTCTCGGCGACCATGCCCACCCGCCGGCATCTGCGCCCCACCGTGCTGCTTGGCCTGGTGACCGACCGGCCGGCGCTCGACGAGCGGATCGACGCTCGGGTCGCCCGGATGTGGGCCGACGGCTTGCTCGACGAGGTGACGACGCTCCTGGACCGCGGGCTGCGGCAGGGTCGCACGGCCTCGATGGCGCTGGGCTACCGTCAGGCGGTCGACCACCTCGACGGCCGGCTGACCGCAGCGGAGGCGCAGGAGCAGACCGCTCAGGCCACCCGCCGGTATGCCCGGCGCCAGGAGTCGTGGTTCCGCGCCGACCCGCGGGTGGTCTGGCTGCCAGCCGGGGCCCCCGACCTGCTCGACCGGGCGCTCGCCGCGGTCCGTGTCGCCGAACGACCGAGCGGGGCTGACAGGATGACGCCATGACCGCCGTCCCGTTCACCAAGGGGCACGGGACGGAGAACGACTTCGTCCTCGTGCCCGACCTCGACGGCACCCGGCCGCTGTCGACCGCCACCGTGCGGTTCCTCGCCGACCGGCACGCCGGGCTCGGTGGTGACGGCGTTATCCGCGTCGTGCCGACCGCTCACGCCGACGAGGAGTCGGTGCGCGAGCAGGCCGCCGAGGCGACCTGGTTCATGGACTACCACAACGCCGACGGCTCGCCGGCGGAGATGTGCGGCAACGGTTCCCGGGTGTTCGCCGCCTACCTACGCCGCGAGGGCCTGGTCAACGGCGCCGAGTACCGCATCGCCACCCGGGGCGGCCCGAAGGTGGTCACGGTGACCGGAGACCACTACGCCGTCGACCTCGGGCCCTGGCGGGTCGTCGACCCAGACGGGGCCCGCGCGCGTGGGTTCGACGCCACCGTGCGCACGCACGGCGGCGTCGAGCTGCCGGCCCTGCGGCTCGACCTCGGCAACCCGCATACCGTCGTCATCCTGCCGCCGGACATCGACCTCGACGCCCTCGACCTCACCGAGCCTCCGGCCGTCTCGCCGACGCCGGGGAAGGGCACCAACGTCGAGCTGGTCCGGGCCATCGGTCCGGGTCACATCGCCATGCGCGTGCACGAGCGCGGCGTGGGGGAGACCCGCTCCTGCGGCACGGGCGCGGCGGCCGCCGCCCTCGCCACCCGCTGGTGGGAGGGCGAGAGCGACGGCAACACTCAGTGGGTGGTCGACGTGCCCGGCGGCCGGGTCGGGGTCCGCGCCCTCCCGGGTCAGCGGGTGGAGCTGTCGGGCCCGGCGGTCCTCGTCGCCGACGGCACGGTCACCTTGCCGGACTGACCCGAGCCGGCCTCCAGCGCCCACAGGTCCGAGCGGTGGACCTCGACGGCCATGGCCAGCTCGAGCATCGAGATCCCCACGAACACGGTGTGCGCGAAGGCGCCCCCGACACCCAGGCAGGTCCCCCAGGCGGGCAGCCGAGGGCCGATGGGCACCCTGGCCGCCGCGGCCTGCCAGCTCGGCGTGGACGTCTTCACGCCCGGGGAGCGGAAGCCGGCCGAGCCGGTCCTCCTCTGGGGCGTCATGCTGCTGGTGTGGTTGGCCGGCTTCGGCCTGAGGCGCTACGAGGTCCGCACCGCGGCCGCCACCCGCCGAGCGGTCGAGGCGGAGGTGACGGCGGCCACGGAGGCGATGCAGGCCGTCGTCGACGAGCGCACCCGGATCGCCCGCGAGCTGCACGACATCGTCGCCCACGCGGTCAGCTCGTTGGTGGTGCAGGCGGGAGCGGCCGAGCAGGACGTCATGGAGGACCCACGAGCGTCTCAGCAGGCGTTGGAAAGCATCCGCGCCTACGGCGCCGACGCGCTGTTCGCCGACCTCGGCGTCGACGACGACGCGGCGCTCGACCTCGTCACCAGTGGGCTCGCCGGTCTGGCCGCGCAGCAGAACGCCAACGAGCAAGTGGGCCGCCGCTGGACCGAGCTGACCGACCGCACGACGCTCGCCCTGCTGACCGAGGTCCGGGCGCGACCTCTTCCGGCGACCGGGTCGAAGCCACGCCGGGCGAAGCAACCTCGCGCTGGCCGGGCGCTGCGCCTCAGCCTTCGCGGGCGACCCGCAGAAGCCGGAAGCCCTTGGCGACCGCATACCGGTCGCACCGCATACCGAGCTCGTCGCTGCACCAGCGCTGGAGTGAGTCGGCTCCAAGATTCTTCTGCACGACGAGGTATGCCGCACCGCTGGGTGCCAGCCGCGGCAGCCAGTGTTCGAGCATCGCGTGCAGGGCGGGCTTGCCGACCCGGATCGGCGGGTTGGACCAGAGCAGGTCGAACCGCACGTGGTCGGCCACCTCGTCGGGACTGGCGACCACCACCCCTGGCAGCCCGAGGGCCGCGGCGTTGTCACGGGTGAGATCGCGGGCGCGCTCGTTGACGTCGACGGCATAGACCGTTGTCTCGGGGCGAATCAGGGCCAGGGACAGGGCGATCGGGCCCCAGCCACAACCCAGGTCGAGGAAGGTCCCGTCTTCCGGCGGTGGGGGAGCCTCGCGTAGCAGCACCTGGGTGCCGGTATCCACGTGGGCCGGACTGAACACCCCGCCGGACGTGTGGACCTTGACCTCCCGGCCCGCCAACGTGACCAAGACGGTTCGCCTTCGGCCGGGGCCGGTCGGCGTGCTCGTGAAGTAGTGCTCGGCCGCCACGAGCCTCGACGCTACCGGGCGGGGACGCCCGGTGACGACCGGCAGCAGACCCAGACGTGGGGCTGGTCGAGCCCATGACGTGGCCTGCATCGTCGCGGGGCTGGCCGTCCTCGGCAGGGTGGGCTCACCCGGTGGGGCTGAGGTGACGGACCTGGCACTTCGGCGCACAGTGGTGGGCGGTCGTCATCGCCGGCGCGGGTTGGGTTCCTCCTCGGTGGAGGTCTCTACGCCGCCGCCGTCGGGCCGGCCGGGCACGTACGCGACGTGGGGCCGCTGGCGCGGACCGCCACCCACGCCGCGAGATGAGGAACCTCGTGGCGCCGGGCTCGTAGCGCTGGCATCGTGAGGGGATGCGTCCTTACGAGGAGCTCGTCAGTGAGGCCGAGTCGGCCGATATCACCGGGTGGGGCTTCGACTGGCTTGATGGCCGGGCCGTCGAACAGCGTCCGCCGTGGGGGTATGCGCGGTTGCTCGCCGACGCGCTGTCGACGGCCAGAGCCGGTGTCGACCTCGACACCGGTGGTGGGGAGGTCGTGAACGAAGCGTCCACCCTGCCGCCGACCATGGTGGTCACCGAGTCGTGGCCCCCAAACGTCCGTCGAGCGCGTGAGCTCTTGGAGAGACGTGCGGTTCGCGTCGTGCCGACCGTGTCCGGTGAGCCGCTGCCGTTCCCGGACCGGAGCTTCGACCTGGTGACCGCGCGCCACCCCGTACGGCCGCAGTGGGAGGAGATCCACCGCGTCCTGCGTCCCGGCGGCCGCTACCTCGCCCAACACGTCGGCCCCACCTCGGCGTTCGAGCTCATCGAGTTTTTGGTCGGCCCGCTGCCGAGGGCCGCATACGACGGCCGTGACCCGCACCGGGAGGTAGCTGCAGCAGAGGCGGCCGGGCTGACGGTGAGTGACCTGCGCACCGCGCGCTGCCGGATGGAGTTCTATGACGTCGGGGCGGTCGTCTGGATCCTGCGCAAATGCGTGTGGTGGGTCCCCGACTTCACCGCGACCGCCTACGAGCGCAGGCTTCGTGACCTCGACGCCCGGCTGCGAGCCGGGGAACCGTTCGTCGGGCATTCGACCCGGCACCTGATCGACGCATACCGATAGCGCGGCTCCCCTGGCGCCGGCGACTCGTTGCGCCAAGTCTGAGCGAGGGACATACAGCCTAGGTCCGTCATGAGCGCCGAGCAGCGACGTGGTCACCCGCTGGGGCCGGTCGGAGGGCGCCCCCGGCAGGATCGCCGTCCGGAGCGCCGGCACGTCCCCGCTCAGCTGCGCTCCGGTGGCCGTCCCGCGACTTTCCAGTGCCCCCTCGACGGCTGCTTCGACCTCACCCAGCCAGGACTCGACGTCGCCGTCGATCGGGGGAACGGTGCCACATCTTCGAACGCACCATGAACAACGTCGACGACAGCCGCTACTTCCCCGTCCCAGACCTCGGCCGTGCCCACGAGCGGAGCGAACCGATCCGCGATGAGGCACGCCTCTGCCCAACGGAACTCCGGGCGCCGGCCGAGCGTTGAGTCCGGACGCCCCCAAACCCCTCGCGCTGAAGGTGGCCCCGTGTCCAACACCCTCACCACCGCCCCACCGCCCACCATGCACGAGCAAACCGAAAGGCTGATCGAGCTCGGCGTGCACGAGCTGGCCAGTCTTCACGCTACGGAGCTCCGCGCGGCCGCGCGAGCCGCCACCGCGCAGGACGGCCTGCTCGTCGTCCACCCCGATCGGACGCCGGCGTCCGCACTCACGCCCCTGCTGAAGCATGGCAACAAGAGGGGTTTCGTCGTCGTCGACATGCCTGACGTCGACGGCTTCACTCCCATAGTGGAATCCCCGATTCCGCCATCGCCGATCTACTTCCTCAGCGGCGTCGACCGCGGCGACGACATGGCCAACTGGAGCCCGGACGAAGCCCTCCCAGCCATCACCGGCCGGCAGCGAACTCCCCTCACCCTCGGTGAAGGAATCTTCTGGCTGCTGCAGCAGCCTGAGCTGCTCGAACGCAACCACTGCTTCATGACGATTGGTTCGCGCCTGCGTAAGACCACCAACGAGCTCGACGCACGAACGCCCGCCATCTGGATCAGCAACGGGACCGGCCGCGACGGCACCGCAAACCGCGACGCTCCCAAGGTTGGCTGGTGCTGGGCCGGAAACCGCCACACCTGGCTCGGTTTCGCCTCCGCAGCAACGCGCCGCGCACCAAGTTCCTGAACACCAGCAGCAATCTGCGCTTCTCAACCGGGTCGCCACCTCAGTTCCCGCCGGCGGCGCCGTCAAATAACCCCAACCCACAGGCCGTCCGTCCAGCTTCCAGACCATCGCCTGCCGTGCGATCCTCAGATACTCGGGCAGCGTGGCCTTGGCGGTCTCGTTCAGGGCGTCACTCACACCTCAGAGCCTTCTCGCCGACCGGTCGGAGACCTGAGCCACGCTCGACCGCCGCGAACGGCATAAAGGTTTCGCGGGGCGCGTTGACCTCATGTCACTCTTGAGGACCCGGCGCCGAGCCGGGACGAGCACCATCCAGCGACACCAAGGACACCATGACACGACGTTCAGAGCTGCTCGCCGAGCGGGCCGAGGCCATCAGTGCCGGCGCCGACGCGTTTGAGGACGGGTACCTCTCCGGGGAACCCACGGAGTACGACGGCGAACAGCTCGAGCGCGAGGAGCGCGCGGCGCTGCGCCGGGTGTCCGGTCTGTCCACCGAGCTGGAGGACGTGACCGAGGTCGAGTACCGGCAGCTACGGCTCGAGCGGGTCGTGCTAGCCGGGGTATGGACCGAGGGAACGTTGCAGGACGCCGAGAACTCTATCCGCGAGCTCTCGGCCCTCGCCGAGACCGCCGGCTCAACCGTGCTCGACGGAGTCATCCAGCGCCGCCAGCGCCCCGACGCCGCGACCTTCCTCGGCAAAGGCAAGGCCATCGAGCTGCGCGACATCGTGACCGCCGAGGGCGCCGACACCGTGGTCTGCGACGGGGAGCTGACCCCTGGCCAGCGGCGTGCTCTGGAGGACGTCGTCAAGGTCAAGGTCATCGACCGCACCGCCCTGATCCTCGACATCTTCGCCCAGCACGCCAAGAGTCGAGAGGGCAAGGCTCAGGTCGAGCTCGCGCAGCTGCAGTACCTCCTCCCGCGCCTGCGCGGCTGGGGTGAGTCGATGTCCCGTCAGGCCGGTGGCCAGGCCGCCGGTGGACAGGGCATGGGCTCACGTGGCCCTGGTGAGACCAAGATCGAGCTGGACCGGCGCCGCATCAACAGCCGGATCGCCAAGCTCAAGCGTGAGATCGCCCACATGAAGACGACCCGTGATACCAAGCGGCACACCCGTGCGGCCGGCTTCGTGCCCAGCGTCGCGATCGCGGGCTATACCAACGCCGGCAAGTCATCGCTGCTCAACCGGCTGACGGATGCCGGTGTCCTGGTAGAAAACTCGCTCTTTGCGACGCTGGACCCCACGGTCCGCCGCGCGGAAACGCCGGACGGTATGCCGTACACGCTCGCCGACACGGTCGGCTTCGTGCGGTCCCTGCCCACGCAGCTCATCGAGGCGTTCCGTTCGACCCTCGAGGAGGTGGCCGGAGCCGACCTGCTGCTGCACGTCGTCGACGGCAGCCATCCCGACCCGGAGGGCCAGATCTCCGCGGTCCGAGCCGTCCTCGCCGACGTCGAGGCCGCCGATGTCAAGGAGATCATCGTCGTCAACAAGGCCGACGCTGCGGACCCCGAGGTGCTCGACCGGCTGACCCGCCACGAGCAGCACTCGATCGTCGTCTCGGCCCGCACCGGCCGGGGGATCGACGTCCTGCGTGAGCTCATCGCCGGCGAGCTGCCCCGCCCCGACATCGAGGTCAAGGCCGTGATCCCTTACGAGCGCGGCGATCTGGTCAACCGACTCCACACCGAGGCGGACGTGCTCAGCACCGAGCATCGCGAGGAGGGCACGCTCGTCCACGCCCGGGTGCACCCGCCCCTGCTCGCCGAGCTCGAGGCGTACGCCGTCTGAGCTCGGCCCCGCTGGGGTCGGCCGACGGGCATTGCGTCCAGCCGCTCGCGCGGGAAGCCGGCCGCGACCACGGGGCGCGTAGTCGTTGCGGAGCAGGACAGCCCGGGTCGGCTGGGCTCGGCGGTGCCTCCTCGGCGTAGGGGTCGGAGTAGGCGTTGGCCTCCACCCCGGCGGCAGCCACCCCCGCCC
>JALZBI010000273.1 GCA_030947565.1 Actinomycetota bacterium | reverse complement strand
TGTCATCGCGAACCTCGCGAAGATGCCCCACCTGCTCGTGGCTGGGGCGACCGGTGCGGGCAAGTCGTCGTTCGTCAACTCGATGATCACGTCGATCCTCATGCGCGCGACACCCGACGAGGTGCGCATGGTGCTCGTCGACCCGAAGCGCGTGGAGCTCACGGCGTACGAGGGGATCCCGCACCTCATCACGCCGATCATCACGAACCCCAAGAAGGCCGCCGAGGCGCTGGCCTGGGTCGTGCGCGAGATGGACACCCGCTACGACGACCTCGCGGCGTTCGGGTTCAAGCACGTCGACGACTTCAACAAGGCGGTGCGCTCGGGCAAGGTCAAGCCGCTGCCAGGGTCGGAGCGGGTGATCACGCCCTACCCGTACCTGCTCGTCATCGTCGACGAGCTGGCCGACCTGATGATGGTGGCCCCCCGGGACGTCGAGGAGTCGATCGTCCGGATCACCCAGCTGGCGCGGGCGGCCGGCATCCACCTGGTGCTGGCTACGCAGCGGCCCTCGGTCGACGTGGTCACCGGCCTCATCAAGGCCAACGTCCCGTCGCGGATGGCCTTCGCCACGTCGTCGCTCGCCGACTCCCGGGTCGTCCTCGACCAGCCTGGCGCCGAGAAGCTCATCGGCCAGGGCGACGCGCTCTTCCTACCGATGGGCTCGAGCAAGGCGATCCGCGTGCAGGGCGCCTGGGTCACCGAGTCCGAGGTCAACGCGGTCGTCAAGAGCGTCACGCAGCAGCTCAAGCCGACCTACCGCGAGGACGTCGTCGTGGTCGCGGCGAAGAAGCAGGTCGACGACGACATCGGTGACGACCTCGAGCTGCTGCTGCAGGCCACCGAGCTCGTGGTGACGACCCAGTTCGGCTCCACGTCGATGCTCCAGCGCAAGCTGCGGGTCGGGTTCGCCAAGGCGGGCCGGCTCATGGACCTGCTCGAGTCGCGGGGCATCGTCGGCCCGTCCGAGGGGTCGAAGGCCCGCGACGTGATCGTCAAGGCCGACGACCTGCCAACGACCCTGGCGCTGCTGCGCGGTGATGACATCCCGGTCGACGCGCCGGCCGATGACCGTCCGGAGGAGCCCGCCGGCGCCCGTATGCCAGGTGACTCCGGGGCCGGGCCGGTCGACCTCGTGGCGCGCGACCGAGCAGCAGATGGCCTCGAGGACACCGACGAGGTGTTTGACGCCGACGGTGGCGAGGACGCCTGGCCGCTGACTGGGCGTCGCGACTGACCGGCGCCCCAGGGCCACCGGTCAGCCTCACGACGCCGACCCGGCGGGTTCACCCGGGGTGCGGTCCTTGCCCTCGTCCACACGGTTCGTCGGGGGCGGTCAGACGACGAAGCGGTAGCCGACCCCCGGCTCGGTGAGGAGGTAGCGCGGCGCCGCCGGGTCGGGTTCGAGCTTGCGCCGCAGCTGGCTGGCGTAGACCCGGAGGTAGTTCAGCTCGCGCCCGTACGCGGGGCCCCACGCGGCGCGCAGCAGCTCGGTATGCGTGACGAGGTGCCCGGGTCGCCGCGCGAGGGCCTCGAGGAGCCGCCACTCGGTGGGCGTGAGCCGGATGTCGTGACCGGCCCGGTCGGTCGCCAGCCGTTCCCCCATGTCGAGCGTGAAGTCTGCGGTCGTCACGACGAGCGACTCGTGGGCCTTGGCGCCCTCGGCCGCGCCCCTGCGTACGGCCGCCCGGATGCGGGCCAGGAACTCGTCCATCCCGAACGGCTTGGTCACATAGTCGTCGGCCCCGGCGTCGAGCGCCTCGACCTTGTCGTCGGAGTCGTGCCGCGCTGACAGGACGACGACGGGCACCGTCGACACCTCGCGTACGCGACGCAGCACGTCGACGCCGTCGATGTCGGGCAGCCCGAGGTCGAGCACGATGACGTCGGGGACGCGCTCGCCCAGCACCTGAAGGGCCGACCGGCCGTCGGCGGCCGTCTCGACCTCGTAGTCGCGGGCCCGCAGGTTGATGCTCAGGGTGCGGCGAAGGTGCGGTTCGTCGTCGACGACGAGCACGACCGTCACCGGGTCACCGGCGCATTCTCCGGCGCAGACTCGGGTGCGGTCTCCGGCGCGAGCGTCGCGTGGACCGGGGCCATGGGGAGGTCGATGGCGATGGTCAGCCCGCCGCCGGGAGTGTCCTCGGCCCACAGCGTGCCGTCCATCGCCTCCGTCAGCCCGCGGGCGACGGCCAGCCCGAGACCGACGCCGTCTCCGCGCGGGGCGTCGCCCCCCCGCTGGAACGGGGCGAAGATCCGCTCCCGGGCGGCCGCGTCGACGCCGGGTCCCCGGTCGACGATTCGGATCTGCACCCGGTCCTTGAGGCGGCCCGCCTGCACGACGACCTCGCGGCGCCCGGGGGAGTGGCGCACGGCGTTCTCCAGCACGTTGGCCAGGACGCGGTCGAGCAGCCCCGCGTCGGCCCACACCGGCGGCAGGCCCTCATCGAAGCGGGTCCGCACCCGGTCGGCGTCCGGGAGCGGCATCGTGGCCTGGGCCACGACATCGTCAAGGGACAGCTCGTCGGCGTGGGGCGCGATGCTGCCGGTCTGGATGCGCGACATGTCCAGCAGGTTGCCGATGAGCACACCGAGCCGGTCGGCCGACGCCTCGACCGACTCGAGCAGGGCCGCCTCGTCCTCCGGGGAGAAGCGGACGTCCTGCTGGCGCAGGCTCGACACCGCCGCCTTGATGCCGGCCAGCGGCGTGCGCAGGTCGTGGGACACCGCCGCCAGCAGCGCGGTTCGCGACCGGTTGTCGCGCGCGAGGCCTCGGGCTCGGGACGCCTCCTCGAGGAGGCGACGGCGGGTGAGGACCGCTGCGGCGTGCGACGTGAAGGCGCCGACCAGCCGCTGCTCCTCGGCGGGGAGCACGGGCCCCACCAGCACGAGCTCCGCCTCGTCGTCGACCGGCTGGCGCACTGCGGCGTCGGACATGTCGTCGAGGTCGAAGGTCCCGACCGCCGAGACCACGGTCCACGGCTCGCGGATCGACGCCCGGGTCACGACCGCGGCCCCAGGCATCCCGAACGTCGAGCACGCTCGTTCGAGGAGCACCGGCATCGGGTCGGCCTCGGTGAGCAGCGACTGGGCGAGGGTCGCGAGGATCCGCGACTCCCGCTGGGCCCGCACCGCCGTGTCGCGCCGGCGAGCGGCGCGGTGCACGACCGAGGCCACCGACGCGGCGACGACGACGAAGACGACGAGCGCCAGGGCGTTCTGGGGGTTCTGGATGGTCAACGTGCCCACGGGTTCGGTGAAGAACCAGTTGATGACGAGCGAGGAGATCACCGCGCAGGCCAACGCCGGGAGCAGGCCGCCGACGAGTGCTGTCCCGACGGTGAGGGCGAGGAAGATGAGCACCTCGAGCGGCAGCTCGTGGTGTCCCGCCGTCGCGACGAGGAGGGCAGCCACCACCGCGACGCCGACGGTCGACAGGAGCCATCCGGTGACCTGACGGCGACGCCCCAGCCCTGAGCCACGATGCCAGGGCAGCTCGGCGCGGTCGGCGCTGTGGCCGACGAGATGGACGTCGATGTCGTCGGCGCCAGCCGCTACCTGCTCGCCGGTCCCGTTGTGCCACAACGACGACAGTCCGGTATGCCGGCCCGTGCCGATGACGATCTGGGTCGCGTTCACACCCCGGGCGAAGTCGAGGATGGCGTCGGCGACGTCGCTGCCGGCCACCTCGTGCATGACGCCGCCCAGCTCCTTGACGAGCTTCCGCTGCTCCGCCAGCGCGGCGGGGTCGGCGTCGATCAGCCCGTCCGGCCGGCTCACATGGCAGGCCAGCAGCTCGCTCCCTGCCCCGCGAGAGGCGATCTGCCCGGCCCGCCGCAGGACGGTCTCGCTCTCAGGGCCGCCGGTCAGGGCCACGACGATGCGCTCCCTCGTCGGCCAGGGCACCGAGATCCCGTGCGACGCCCGGTAGCGCTCGAGCGTCTCGTCGACGCGGTCGGCCAACCAGAGCAGGGCCAGCTCACGTAGGGCGGAGAGGTTGCCGGGCCGGAAGTAGTTGGAGAGGGCCGCGTCGATCCGGGCCGCCGGGTAGATGTTGCCGTGAGCCATCCGTCGCCGCAGCGACTCCGGCGACATGTCGACCAGCTCGATCTGGTCGGCCGACCGCACGACGTCGTCGGGCACGGTCTCGCGCTGCACGATGCCGGTTATCGCCTCCACGACGTCGTTCAGCGACTCGAGGTGCTGGATGTTGACCGTGGAGATGACGTCGATGCCGGCGGCGAGCAGCACCTCGATGTCCTCCCACCGCTTCGCCCGGGCGGAGCCGGGAGCGT
>JALZBI010000045.1 GCA_030947565.1 Actinomycetota bacterium | reverse complement strand
CTGCTCACCGGGGTGGTCAGGCATCGCCCAGCGGATCGGGTGGGTCGTCGAGAAGACGAACCGACCACCCGTCCGCAGGACCCGGGCCGCTTCGCGCATGACCGCTCCGGAGTCGGCGACGAACGGCACCACGCCGTAGGCCGTGAAGACGACATCCAACGACGCGTCGGCGAAGGGGAGGGCGGCGCCGTCGGCCTGCACGAGGGGCACCCGCAGCCGGGGGTCGGTCATCGCGCTGTTGATCCGGCGGGCGCGGTCGAGCATGCCGGCGGAGACGTCGGACGCGACGACGGTTGCTGCCCCCTGTGCGGCGACCCAGCGCGAGCACTGGGCGCCCCCGGCCCCGATCTCGAGGACGTCGCGGTCCGTGAGGTCGCCGAGCAGGTGTGCCTCCGACTCACGTAACCCCTCAGGGCCCCAGGTGAGGTCGGTGTCGCCCAGGAAGGCCCCGTGCTCGGCGTAGTACTCCTCGGCCTCGCCGTCCCACCAGGCTCGGTTGGCGTGCACGGTCTCGGGCTGGCCGGCCTCGCGGCGGGTCACCGGGTAGGCCGACCACGCATACGGCTCGGCGCTGGGCTCGGCCGGCTGGATGGGCTCGGTGGGCTCGGTGGGCTCGGTGGGCTCGGTCGGCCCGGGAGGCGGCGCGCTGGTCACGGACCCAGTCTCCCCGTGCACGGACGCGCTTTTGACCCTGCTCAGAGAGCACGGATACCATGAGGGAGCACGCGTGTGCGTCCTACTCGCATGCCCGCGTCACCATCCATCGCCCGTCCCTACCTCATCCAACCGGAGTTCCATCTACATGACTGCCAGCACGGCCACTAAGGCCGCCCCTCAGGTCGCGATCAACGACATCGGATCTGAGGAAGACCTGCTCGCCGCGATCGACGCGACGATCAAGGATTTCAACGACGGCGACATCGTCGAAGGTCGCATCGTCAAGGTCGACCGGGACGAGGTCCTGCTCGACATCGGCTACAAGACCGAGGGCGTCATCCCCTCGCGTGAGCTGTCCATCAAGCACGACGTCGACCCGTCCGAGGTCGTCAAGGTCGGCGACGAGGTCGAGGCCCTGGTTCTCCAGAAGGAGGACAAGGAGGGTCGACTCATCCTGTCCAAGAAGCGTGCTCAGTACGAGCGCGCCTGGGGCACGATCGAGAAGATCAAGGAGGAGGACGGCGTCGTCACCGGCACCGTCATCGAGGTCGTCAAGGGTGGCCTCATCCTCGACATCGGCCTGCGCGGCTTCCTGCCCGCCTCCCTCGTCGAGATGCGCCGCGTCCGCGACCTCCAGCCCTACGTGGGCAAGGAGATCGAGGCGAAGATCATCGAGCTCGACAAGAACCGCAACAACGTGGTCCTGTCGCGCCGCGCCTGGCTCGAGCAGACCCAGTCGGAGGTCCGCACGACCTTCCTCAAGGAGCTCCAGAAGGGGCAGGTGCGCTCGGGCGTCGTCAGCTCGATCGTCAACTTCGGCGCCTTCGTCGACCTCGGTGGGGTCGACGGTCTCGTCCACGTCTCCGAGCTGTCCTGGAAGCACATCGACCACCCGTCCGAGGTCGTGGAGGTGGGCCAGGAGGTCACCGTCGAGGTCCTCGACGTCGACATGGACCGCGAGCGGGTCTCCCTGTCGCTCAAGGCGACGCAGGAGGACCCCTGGCAGCACTTCGCCCGGACCCACGCGATCGGCCAGGTCGTGCCGGGCAAGGTCACCAAGCTCGTCCCGTTCGGTGCGTTCGTGCGCGTCGACGACGGCATCGAGGGCCTGGTCCACATCTCCGAGCTGGCCGAGCGCCACGTGGAGCTGCCGGAGCAGGTCGTCACGGTGGGCGACGACATCTTCGTCAAGGTCATCGACATCGACCTCGAGCGTCGCCGCATCTCGTTGTCGCTGAAGCAGGCCAACGACGGCAACGGCCCGGTCGCCGAGTTCGACCCGACCCTCTACGGCATGGCCGCCGAGTACGACGAGCAGGGCAACTACAAGTACCCCGAGGGCTTCGACTCGGAGACCAACGAGTGGCTGCCGGGCTTCGACGCCCAGCGCGAGAAGTGGGAGAAGCAGTACGCCGAGGCGCACTCCCGCTGGGAGGCCCACAAGGCGCAGGTCGAGGCCGCGGCCAAGGCCGACGCCGAGGCGGTCGCCGGGGGCACAGAGATCCCGACGTCCTACTCCTCGTCCTCCAGCTCGTCCTCCAGCTCGTCCGGTGGGGGCAGCTCCACGGGGACCAACGGGGCGTCGAGCAACGGCTCGTCCGAGGAGACCTCGCGTCCGCCCCAGCCGGCCGCCGAGGGCACCCTCGCGTCCGACGAGGCCCTCGCGGCGCTGCGGGAGAAGCTCACCGGCAACTGAGGTCACCCCTCCAGCCGGTCAGGACGGCGGCGCACGGTCATCCGAGCGCCGCCGTTCGCGGGCAACGGGATCGACGACCGAGTATGCCGCGCCGGTGGCGTGCGTGGACCGGCATACCGGATGTCATGACATGGTGACCTTCAGTGACGGGCAAGATGGCCGGCGCGGAGCTAGGGTCGTCCTCGTACCGACCCCGTCCGACACCGTCGTCCGTAGGGAGCTGTTCATGCCGGCCCGCCCGTCCGTTCACCCACAGCGGGCCCGCTCCGCGTTCATGGGCACCCTCGGCAGCCGCGGCGGGTCTGCCCGGTGACCACGGTCACCCGCGCCGCCGCCGCCCGCGTCGGTCCACCGCCACCCGTCGGGTCGCCGCCGAGACGGTCTGGCCGGAGCTGGCGCGAGTGGCTGCTGGCGGGGGCCCTGCTGCTGCCCAACCTCGCGCTGCTCATCCTCTTCACCTACCGGCCGTTGCTCGACAACATCCGGCTGTCGTTCACCGACTACAACATCTCCGCGCCGTTCGCCAACTACATCGGCGTCTCCAACTACACCGAGTGGTTCACCCGCGAAGACACCCGCACCATCGTGCTCAACACCCTGGTGTTCACCGTCGCCACCGTCGTGATCTCGATGGGTATGGGGCTGGGCCTCGCCCTGCTGCTCGACCAGAAGCTCAAGGGTCGCAACCTCGTGCGGTCGACGGTATTCGCCCCGTTCGTCGTGTCGGGCGCGGCGATCGGTGTCGCCTTCCAGTTCGTCTTCGACCCCAGCTTCGGGCTGGTCCGCGACCTGTTGGCGCGCATCGGGGTGAGCACCCCCGACTTCTACCAGCAGCAGAAGTGGGCGCTGTTCATGGTCACGGTCACCTACATCTGGAAGAACCTCGGCTACTCCTTCGTCATCTACCTCGCGGCACTGCAGGGTCGCCGAGGTGACCTCGACGAGGCCTCGGAGATCGACGGCGCCTCACCGTGGCGGCACTTCACCAAGGTGCTGCTGCCCCAGCTGCGCCCCACGACCTTCTTCCTGTCGATCACCGTGCTGCTCAACTCCGTGCAGGTCTTCGACATCATCAACGTCATGACGCGCGGTGGGCCAGTGGGCACCGGCACGACGACCCTGGTCTTCCAGGTCTACCAGGAGACCTTCGTCAACCTGAGGGCCGGCTACGGCGCCACCGTCGCGACGGTCATGTTCCTCGTCCTGCTCGTGGTCACCGTCGTCCAGGTGCGCGTCATGGACCGGAACCAGACATGACCCGCCGGCGCAGCCTGACGGCCGCCGGCTACGTCGCCATGGTCCTGGTGTTCCTGCTCATCGCGGTGCCGTTGTTCTGGATCGTCATCACGTCGTTCAAGGAGCGCCAGGACATCTACGTCCGGCCGGCGCAGTACTGGCCGAACCCGGCCACCAAGGAGAACTACGGCGACGTCACGACCCGCATCCCGTTCTGGTCCTACCTGCGCAACTCGGTCATCATCACCGGCGTCACCGCGGCCGCCAAGATCGTGCTGGGAGTGCTCAGCGCCTACGCGTTGTCGCTGCTGCGGTTCCCCGGCCGGGGGATCGTGTTCCTCGTCGTCATCGCGGCGCTCATGGTGCCCAACCAGATCACCGTCATCTCCAACTACGCGCTGGTGAGCCAGCTCGGCTGGAAGAACACCTACCAGGGCATCATCATCCCGCTGGCCGGGGTCGCCTTCGGGACGTTCCTCATGCGCAACCAGTTCCTGTCGCTGCCCGGTGAGATCATCGAAGCCGCCAAGCTCGACGGCACCGGCCCGATGAAGCTGCTGTGGCGCATCGTCATGCCGATGTCGTGGCCGACGCTGGTGGCCTTCTCCCTCATCACCGTCGTCAACGAGTGGAACGAGTACCTCTGGCCGTTCCTCATGTCGGACGACGAACGGGTCGCCCCGCTGCCGGTCGGCCTGACCCTGCTGCAGAACAACGACGGGCTGACCAACTGGGGGCCGGTCATGGCCGGCACCATCCTCGCGATGCTGCCGATCCTCATCCTGTTCCTCTTCCTCCAGCGTCAGATGATCAAGGGCCTGACGGCCGGCGCGGTGAAGAGCTGACCATGCCACCCATGCACCCGACCGGCCTCACGGCACTCGCACACACCGAAGCCACCATCCCCCACGGAAGGCATGACCTGTCATGAACGATGTCACCCGACGCGGATTCCTCGGACTCGCCGGCGGAGCGGCCGCTGCCTGGGGCCTCAGCGCCTGCGCCGGCACTGGTAGCCCCGCCACCTCAGGCGGTGGGACGGCCGGCGGGGGTGCCGGGTCCAACACCATCGACTTCTGGAGCAACCACCCCGGCACGTCCAAGGAGGTGGAGCAGAAGATCATCACCGCTTTCCAGGCGGCGAACCCCGGCCTGACAGTCAAGCTCACCGACGCCGGCAAGAACTACGAGGAGGTCGGGCAGAAGTTCAACGCGGCCCTGGCCGGCGGCGCATTGCCCGACGTCGTGGTCGCCTCGGACGTGACGTGGTTCAACTTCGCGCTCAACAAGCAGTTCGCGCCGCTCGACGACCTGATCTCCGCCGCCGGCATCAAGACGAGCGACTACGTCGACGCGCTCTACAACGACTACAAGTTCAAGGAGCAGCACTACGCCCTGCCGTATGCGCGATCGACGCCGCTCTTCTACTACAACAAGGACCTCTGGAAGGCGGCCGGGCTCGAGGACCGCGGGCCCAAGACGTGGCAGGAGTTCCGGGAGTGGGCGCCGAAGCTCGCCGCCGTCACCGGCTCCGACAAGGCCGTGTTCGAGATGCCTGACGGGTCGAACTACCTCGACTGGTACTTCCAGAACATCGTGTGGAGCTTCGGCGGGAACTACTCGAAGGAATGGACGCCCACCTTCACCGATGCCAAGACCGTCGAGGCCGGGAAGTACCTCCAGGATCTGGCCAAGAGCAACTTCGTCAAGTTCAACAAGACACCCGAAGCCGACTTCGGCGCCGGGCTGACCGCCAGCATGGTGCAGTCGACGGGTTCGCTGAGCGGTGTCACCAAGGCGGCCAAGTTCTCGGTCGGCACGGCGTTCCTGCCCGGGGACGGCGACTGCCCCACCGGCGGTGCGGGGGTCGCGATCCCGGCGGGGATCTCCGACGAGCGAAAGAAGAACGCGCTGAAGTTCATCGAGTTCCTCACCAACGCGGACAACACCGTGACCTTCACCCAGGCCACGGGCTACATGCCGGTGCGCAAGTCGGCGCTCGACAACCAGTCGGAGAAGGACTTCCTCGCCAAGAACCCCAACTCGCAGACGGCCGTGAACCAGCTGCCGAAGACGCGGTCCCAGGACTACGCCCGGGTGTTCGTGCCCGGTGGTGGCGCCCGGATCGGCAAGGCCCTCGACCAGATCGCCCAGGGCGCCGATGTGACCTCGACCTTCGCCGGCCTCAACGCCGAGACGCAGCAGGTCATCGACAGCCAGATCAAGTCCAAGCTCTGACCCATGGCCACCGTCTACTTCGACGAGGCCACGCGGACCTTCGCCGCCGGCCAGGCCCCGGCCGTCGACCACGTCACCCTCGACATCGAGGACGGGGAGTTCCTCGTCCTCGTCGGCCCGTCGGGCTGCGGCAAGTCCACCACCCTGCGGATGCTGGCCGGCCTCGAGCCCATCGACGCCGGACGCATCCTCATCGACGGGCATGACCAGAAGGGCGTCCGGCCCAGGGACCGCGACGTGGCCATGGTGTTCCAGAGCTATGCCCTGTACCCCAACATGACGGCCGGCGAGAACATGGCCTTCGCGCTGGAGAACGCCAAGGTCCCGTCGGGGCAGGTGAAGGAACGGGTGGCCGAGGCGGCCAAGATCCTCGAGATGGAGCCCCTCATCGACCGCAAGCCGGGCCAGCTGTCCGGTGGGCAGCGGCAGCGGGTGGCCATGGGACGGGCGATCGTGCGCAACCCCAAGGTGTTCTGCATGGACGAACCGCTGTCGAACCTCGACGCCAAGCTCCGGGTCTCGACCCGATCGCAGATCGCGGGGCTGCAGCGACGGCTCGGCATCACGACGGTCTACGTCACCCATGACCAGGTGGAGGCCATGACCATGGGGCACCGCGTCGCGGTGCTCAAGGACGGCCGGTTGCAGCAGGTCGGCAAGCCCGAGGAGCTCTACGACGCGCCGGTCAACACCTTCGTGGCCTCGTTCATCGGCTCGCCGGCGATCACGCTGGTGGAGTCGCCGGTGCACGACGGGACGGCCTCGGTCCACGGGGCCGACATCCCCCTCGGCCGCGAGCTCGCGGGCCGTGTGGGGGATCGGGTCGTCGTCGGCCTGCGCCCGGAGGCGTGGCACCTCGTGGCGCCCGGCACCGAGAACGGGGTGGACCTACGGGTCGACCTCGTCGAGGCGCTGGGGTCGGAGTCGTTCATCTACGGCATGCCGGTGGCCTCGGGCGGTGACGGCCAGAACGGCCGCGCCTCGGCTGGTGCGCCGACCGGCCGCGACGGGGTGACGACGGTCGAGCCGGGCGTGACCGAGGCGGGCCGGGTCACCGTCCACTCCGACAAGCGGGTCCGGCCCGAGGTGGGCGACGTGGTCCGGGTCGTTCCCGAGGCCAGCGAGGCCCACGTCTTCGCCGCTGACACGGGGGAGCGCCTGACGGCGTCACGCTGATCGGATCTCGGAGGGCCACACCCCCTCCGGGGGGTGCAGCACTCCGGGATGAGCCGCCCTCTGGGCTCGACGTCGATGTCACCGTGGGGCGGGGTCCCTGGCTAGGCTGACGGCGTGCTGACGGTAGGGCTCACGGGCGGCATCGGCTCCGGGAAGTCCACCACCGCCGCGCAGCTGCGGAGCCTCGGTGCCACCGTGATCGACGCCGACGCCGTCGCTCGAGAGGTGGTCGAACCCGGGACCCCGACCCTCGCGGCCGTCGCCGAGCGCTTCGGCGCGGACGTGGTGCGCCCGGACGGCTCCCTCGACCGCGCCGGGCTCGCGGCGATCGTCTTCGACGATCCCGCCGCGCTGGCCGACCTGAACCGGATCACCGAGCCCGCGATCGCCGCCCGGGTGGCCATCCTCCGGGCGGCCGTTCCGTCGGACCGGGTCACGGTCTTCGACATGCCCCTGCTCGTCGAGCGGCGACTCTGGCCCCACGAGCACCTGACCGTGGTCGTCGGTGCCGAGGTCGAGACCCGGGTCCAGCGCCTGGTCGAGCAGCGGGGCCTGACGCAGGAGGACGCCCATCGGCGCGTGGCCACCCAGGCCACCGACGCCGAACGACGGGCCGCCGCCGATGTCTGGGTCGACAACGGCGGGTCCCGCTCCGTCACGGAGGAGCAGGTGAGACAGCTGTGGGCCAGTCGGCTGCGTCCCTACGAGAAGAACCTGCAGGCCGGTCGACGCAGCCTCCGCCCCGAGCAGGATGCCGTTGTCGTGCCCGACCCGGCCTGGCCGGAGCAGGGCGCGCGGCTGGTGGCCAAGGTCACGGACGCGCTCGGCGACCGGGTCACCGACGTGCAGCACATCGGGTCGACCAGCGTGCCGGGCCTGCTCGCCAAGGACGTCATCGACCTCCAGGTCGGTGTGCACCGCCTGGCCGACGCCGACGGCCCGCCGTTTGCCGACGTCCTCCGGGCGCGTGGTTTCGTGCGAATTCCCTCGGTCACCGAGGACCGCGTCCACCCGGCTGGAGACGGTTCGTCGGCATGGAGCAAGCGCTGCTACGCCGGCATGGACCCAGGGCGCGTGGCCAACGTCCATATCCGGGAGACCGGCTCTCCTGGCTGGCGGTTCGCGCTGACGTTTCGCGACTGGCTGCGCGCTGTGCCGGAAGCGCGAGACGAGTATGCGCGTGAGAAGCGCCGGCTACTGGCCTCGACGAGCTCGACGACCGCCTATGCGGCGGCCAAGGAGCCCTGGTTCGACCAGGCATACCATCGGGCTCTCGCCTGGGCCGACGAGTGCGGTTGGACCCCCTCCCTCGGCTGAGCCATTGATGCGCGCGGGCTGGGGTCCCCGAGAAGCGGCGACCACCTGACGAGACGTCAGCTCAGCCCGGGGGGCGGGGGTGCCCTCGGGACGTGGTGTCAGACCCCGGGCATACCGTTGCCGTATGCGCCCGACGACCGACCTGAAACGCACGGTAGCCCCCTTCGAGGTGGTGTCGGAGTTCTCTCCGAGCGGCGACCAGCCCACCGCAATCCAGGAGATCTCGCAGCGGGTCAAGGCGGGGGAGAACGACGTCGTGCTGCTCGGTGCGACCGGCACCGGCAAGTCGGCGACGACGGCCTGGGTCATCGAGCAGGTGCAGCGGCCGACCCTGGTCATGGCTCCGAACAAGACGCTGGCCGCCCAGTTGGCGAACGAGTTTCGAGAGCTGCTGCCCAACAACGCGGTCGAGTACTTCGTCTCCTACTACGACTACTACCAGCCCGAGGCCTACATCCCGCAGACGGACACCTACATCGAGAAGGACTCGTCGATCAACGAGGAGGTGGAGCGGCTTCGTCACAGCACGACGAGCTCGCTGCTGACCCGCCGCGACGTCGTCGTGGTCGCGTCGGTGTCGTGCATCTACGGCCTCGGCACCCCGCAGGAGTACGTCGACCGGATGGTCCAGCTCCGGGTCGGCGACGAGCTCAACCGCGACGACCTCCTGCGAAGGTTCGTGATGATGCAGTACACGCGTAACGACCTGGCCTTCTCTCGTGGGACGTTCCGGGTCCGCGGCGACACCGTCGAGATCATCCCGGTCTACGAGGAGCTGGCGCTGCGCATCGAGTTCTTCGGCGACGAGGTCGAACGGATCTACACGCTGCACCCGCTCACCGGCGAGGTGGTTCGCGAGGAGGCCGAGATGTACGTCTTCCCCGCCACGCACTACGTCGCCGGGCCCGAGCGGATGGAGCGGGCCATCAAGGGCATCGAGCTCGAGCTCACCGGCCGGCTCGACGAGCTGGAGAGGCAGGGCAAGCTCCTGGAGGCCCAACGCCTCCGGATGCGCACGACCTACGACATCGAGATGATGCGCCAGGTCGGGTCGTGCAGCGGCATCGAGAACTACTCACGGCACATCGACGGGCGATCCTCAGGATCGGCGCCGAACTGTCTCATCGACTACTTCCCCGAGGACTTCCTGCTCGTCATCGACGAGTCCCACCAGACGGTGCCGCAGATCGGCGCGATGTACGAGGGCGACATGTCGCGCAAGCGGATGCTCGTCGACCATGGCTTCCGGCTGCCGAGCGCCATGGACAACCGCCCGCTCATGTGGGAGGAGTTCCTCGACCGGATCGGGCAGACCCTCTATCTCTCCGCGACACCCGGACCGTACGAGCTGGCCAAGGCCGGCAAGACCGGCCCGCCCGTCGAGCAGATCATCCGGCCCACCGGGCTGATCGACCCCGAGGTCGTCCTCAAGCCGACGAAGGGGCAGATCGACGACCTGCTGCACGAGATCGCCCTGCGCACCGATAAGAACGAGCGCGTCCTGGTGACGACCCTGACCAAGAAGATGGCCGAGGACCTCACCGACTACCTGCTCGACAAGGGAGTGCGGGTCCGCTACCTGCACTCCGACATCGACACCCTGCGCCGGGTCGAGCTGCTGCGCGAGCTGCGGTCGGGAGAGTACGACGTGCTCGTCGGCATCAACCTGCTCCGCGAGGGCCTCGACTTGCCCGAGGTCTCCCTCGTCAGCATCCTCGACGCCGACAAGGAGGGCTTTCTGCGCTCCGCCCGGAGCCTCATCCAGACGATCGGCCGGGCCGCGCGCAACGTCAGCGGCCAGGTGCACATGTATGCCGACAAGGTCACCCCGTCGATGCAGCAGGCGCTCGACGAGACCAACCGGCGTCGCGAGAAGCAGATCGCCTACAACCGCGAGCGGGGGGTCGACCCGCAGCCGCTGCGCAAGAAGATCGCCGACATCACCGACCTGCTCAACCGTGAGGACGCCGACACCGAGGCGCTGCTGGGCAGTGGCCGGTCCCAGTCCCGCGGCCGAGCGGTCAAGGCCGGCGGCCGCGGAGCGCTGGCGGCTGATGTCGGGGTGTCGGCGGGCGGGAGGTTTGAGTCGATGGCGGCCAGTGACCTGGCCGGGCTGATCCAGGAGCTCACGACCCAGATGCACCAGGCCGCCTCCGAGCTGCACTTCGAGCTGGCCGCCCGGCTGCGTGACGAGCTGGGTGACCTCAAGAAGGAGCTGCGCCAGATGACCCGCGCCACGTCGTGACCCCGCGGTGGGCCCAGGACGCACGGTGCGCCGTAGAGTCCGTCTGGGTCGGGGCCTGGTGACGATCGACGCCAGCGACGCCAGCGACGCCAGCGGCACCATCGGCACCATCGACGCGGTTGGCGGGTTCCGCTATGACCTGCACCACGCCCATGGCGAGGACGTCATGTCAGGTGGCCGGCCAGCCACCTCCCAGATCGGCACTGCGGTCCGGCTGCGGATGACCTCGGGTCTCGCCGGTTGGGGCGAGGTCACTCCCCTCGGGAACCGATACCTCCCGACGCACTTGGCCGAGGTGCGCGGCGCCCGAGGCCATCCTCCGCTGACC
>JALZBI010000272.1 GCA_030947565.1 Actinomycetota bacterium | reverse complement strand
TGCCGTTGCCGAAGACGTCACCGGACATGTCACCGACGCCGACAACGGTGAACTCCTCGGTCTGGGTGTCGGTGCCCATCTCGCGGAAGTGGCGCTTGACCGACTCCCACGCACCGCGGGCGGTGATGCCCATGACCTTGTGGTCGTAGCCCGCCGACCCACCCGACGCGAAGGCGTCGTCGAGCCAATAGCCGTAGTCCTGAGCCTTGGCGTTGGCGATGTCGGAGAACGTCGCGGTGCCCTTGTCGGCCGCGACGACGAGGTAGGGGTCGTCACCGTCGTGGCGCACGACGTCGACGGGCGGCACCGCCACTCCTCCGACGAGGTTGTCGGTGAGGTCGAGCAGACCCGAGATGAACAACCTGTATGCCGCGACCCCCTCGGCCAGCCATGCCTCACGGTCGACGGACGGGTCGGGCAGCTGCTTGGCGTAGAACCCGCCCTTGCTCCCCGTCGGCACGATGACGGCGTTCTTGACCATCTGGGCCTTGACCAGGCCAAGGATCTCGGTGCGGAAGTCCTCCCGCCGGTCGCTCCACCGCAGCCCACCGCGGGCCACCGGCCCGAACCGCAGGTGCACCCCTTCGAGCCGCGGCCCGTAGACCCAGATCTCGTACATCGGCCGGGGCGCAGGCAGGTCGGGCACCTGCTTGGGGTCGAGCTTGAGGCTCACGTAGGGCTTGGGTCCGCCGGCCGGGTCGGCCTGGTAGTAGCTCGTCCGCAGGGTGGCCGTGATGACGCCGAGCAGCGCCCGGATGATCCGGTCCTGGTCGAGGCTCTTCACCTCGTCGAGGGCCGTCTCGACCTGCGCCACGATCTCGGCCTCGGCCGCGGTGCGCTCCGGGGTCACGGCGAGCAGCTCGCCGTCGCGCCCACCGTCGGCGGCGGCATACCGGCTGGGGTCGAACCGGGCCTCGAAGAGCTCGACGAGCCGGCGCGCGATGCCGGCGTTGCCGGCGAGGGCTGCCTCCACGTAGTCCTGCGAGAACGTCGACCGGGTCTGTCGCAGGTACTTCGCGACCAGGCGCAGGATGACGACCTGGCGCCAGGTGAGCCCGGCCCGCAGGACGAGCGCGTTGAAGCCGTCGGACTCGGCCAGACCGGTCCACACCGCACGAACGGCGTTCTGCAACAACAGGGTTCGCGCATCGCGGTCCGCCCCTACGCCCCAGTCGCCCTCGGCGGGTGCCCGCAGCCCGAAGTCGTAGACGAACACGCGCACCCCGTCGCTGCGCACGATCTCGTAGGGCCGCTCATCGGTGACCTCGACCCCGAGGTCGGTGAACAGGGGGAGGATCCGCGTCAGCGACAGCGGGCCGCGGCGGTAGAGCCTGAGTCGCCGCTCCCCCGGCGGGCACCCGGGTACCTCGTGCAGGCCCACCTCGATGCCGTCGTCGGACTCCAGCATCTCGATCCGGCGGATGTCGGCCACCGCCAGCGCCGGCGTGACATCCTCCTTGTACGCCTCGGGGAAGGCCCGGCCGTAGACCCCGACGAGGCGCGCGCCGGCCTCCTCGCCGACAACCTCGCGCAGGGCCTCGACGAGGTCCTCGCCCCACGTTCGGGTGGCCTCGATGATCTCGCGCTCCAGTGCGGCCACGTCGAGGTCGGGGATGGCCTCGCCGCGGGGCATTCGCACGACGAAGTGGAGCCGGGCGAGCACGGACTCGGAGATCCGGGTCGTGTAGTCGACCGTGCCGGCGCCGAACGCGCGGCGCAGGATGTCCTCCATCTTCAGCCGGACGCTGGTCGTGTAGCGGTCCCGCGGCAGGTAGACCAGGCACGAGACGAACCGCCCGTAGACGTCACGGCGCAGGAACAGCCGTGTCTTGCGCCGTTCCTGAAGGTGCAGGACCGACAGGGCGGTGTCCAGCAGACCATCGGGGTCGGTCTGGAACATCTCGTCGCGCGGGTAGTTCTCGAGCACCTGCACGAGGTCCTTGCCCGAGTGGCTGTCGGGGGTGAACCCGGCCTCGTCGAGCAGGTCGCCCACCCGCTCATCGAGGATCGGGATGTGGAGGATCGACTCGGCGTAGGCGCTCGAGGCGAACAGGCCCAGGAAGCGGTACTCGCCGACCACCTCGCCCCGGTCGTCGAATTGCTTGAGGCCGATGTAGTCGAGGTACGCCGAACGGTGCACCGTCGAGCGGGAGTTGGCCTTGGTGATGATGAGCAGCCGGTGGTCACGAGCCTTGGCCTGCGCCGCCTGGCTGAGTCGGGCGAACGACGCCGACCCGGTGCGGTCGTAGCGCAGGATGCCGAGGCCGGTGCCGGTGACGCCGTCGAGCGCGTCCTCACCGGACTCGTCACGCTCGAGGCGGTACTCGCGGTAGCCGAGGAAGGTGAAATGGTTGCTGGTCAGCCACTCGAGGAACCGGGCGGTCACGCGCACCTCGTCGGCGTCGACGCCGCTCGGTGGTCGCTCGCGCAGGCCGACGGCCAGAGCGGCACAGCGCCCGGCCATCTTGGCCCAGTCCTCCACCGCGTCCCGCACGTTGCCGAGGACGGCCCGCAGGGCGCCGGCGATCTCGTCCCGCTCGGCCTCGGAGTCGACCCGGTCGATCTCCAGGTGCATCCAGGACTCAAGGGCGACGTCGAACTCCCCTGTCGGAGCCTCGGCGGCGAGGATCTCCTGGAGCACGCCGACCGCATCACGACGCACGACCAGCTGGGGGTGCACGACCAGGTGAACGGTGCGGCCGAGCCGGTCGAGCTCACCGGTGACCGAGTCGACGAGGAAGGGCATGTCGTCGGTGACGACCTGGACGATGGTGTGGCCGCTGCTCCAGCCGTCACCGTCCGCCGTCGGGTTGCTGACGGCGACGTTGGCCGTCCCGACCGCGCGTTCGTGGGCGAGGCGCTGCTCGGCGAGCGCCGCACCGAGCAGGTCGGCCGGCTCACGCGCCAGCAGGTCCTCGAGGGCGACGTGGCGCAGGAAGAGCCGCAGGAAGCTCTCGACCTCGTCGGTGCCACGGCTGTCGTCCCGCCCCGCCCGGTCTGCGGCCTGCGCCGCCGCGTGGATCTGCTGGGTACGTGACTGCTCGAGTGCGGCCGACATGGGCTGGTGAGGTTCCTTACTGGGTGACTGCCGGCACGCCTCGTCGAGTGCCGTTTCGAGCCTATCGCCCGTGTTCACATACTGGACCCCGGGTCAGGGGACGCCACATGGGACGTGACGGGGGATAGGGCGGTGGAGAAGTCCGGGGACGCGAAGGCGCACCTGCCTAGGCTGGCGGGGTGACGACGTCGGCCGGGCCACCCGACGGACCTCGCCGCGACGGTCTGGTGCGAGCCCTCGGCGCGGTGCGCTCCCTGGCGCTTGCCCAGGCCGACGAGATGCTGGGCTCCCTTCCGGACACCGGTGACCGGGTCACCGGACGGGCGGTCGACGACTTCGTCGAGCAGGCGGCCGATGCGCTGCGCGCCCTCGACGAGGCGGTGGCTCGCACCTTGGCCGAGCTCGGCTCCCCCGCCCCGGAAGGCGCTGGTAAGCCGCGCGACCAGGCGGCATACGGGACCGCCGCCTCTCGGGGCGACCGCGCTCAGGACCAGCGTCCGTCCTGGGGTGACCGGTCGTGATCGACGGCGTCACCGGTGACCCCGGCTCTTGTTCGCAGCTCGGCGGGGCGCTGCGCTCGCACGCGGCGCGCCTCCTGTTGCTGCGCGAGGAGCTGCGCGAACGGGTCGGAGACCTCCGGCGCACCGGCGCTCCGGCTGCCCTCGTCACGAGTGTCGGGGCCGACCTGGCGCTGCTCGACGCACTCGTCGACCGCATCGACGACGGCGGCGCCGCGTTGCAGCGGTACGCGCAGGAGCTGGCCGAGCTGGGCGAGGGCATCCGCCGTCTCGAGCACACTGCGACGGCCGCCGGCCTCGAGCTCGACGGGCTGCGCGTCATCGAGCCCTGGGGCGTCCTCACCACCGAGCTGGCCCAGCAACGCAACCGCGCGCAGCCCGAGCTCCAGCGCCAGGCCGACCGCCTGGCGAGCCGGCTGGGGCGGGCCCGCGGTGTGGCGACCCGGACCATGACCGAGTCGACCTCGCTGCTGGCCCATGCCGCGCAGGCCGCACGGCTACGGTCACCGTCCTGACCGAGGCGTCCTGTCCTCCCCCGCGTGACCACCGCGCCCCTTCTCCAGCCGTTGGATACGGTGGCGGAATGAGGATCACGACGTCGTACGAGTACCCCGCCAGCCCGCAGGACGTCTTCGCGATGATGGCCGACCCGGCGTTCCAGGCGGCGAAGTGCGAGGCCACCCATCCGTTGTCGCACACCGAGTCCGTGACGCCGAAGGGCGACCAGACCGAGA
>JALZBI010000044.1 GCA_030947565.1 Actinomycetota bacterium | reverse complement strand
TCCTCGACCCGCGCCCCGCCGACCGTCCGGCGGACCGAGGGCGTCCACCCGATCTCGATGAACGCATACAGGAGCAGGTCGATGACTGCTTCCGGCCGGTGCGACGCGTAGTCGTGGTGCGCGCCGGACACGACGACAGTGGCTCCGGGCGCGAAGCACGCCAAAGCCTCGTCGCGGTCACCGCGGCTGAGCGCGCCGACCAGCCGGTCGAGCACGTCGTCGGGGTCCGACATGCCACCTCCCCTCACCAAGGGTCGCATTCTGCCGTTCCCGCCGCTGCCCTGTTCGCGAAAGTGACCGGCCCGTGACCCCGGCAGCACCGCGTCACAGCAGGGTCGCGGTCAGCTCACCCAGGGCGGCGAAGACCGGGAGGAGCGCCGTCCCCCGGTCGACGCCGTCGGAGATGAGCCCGTCCGCGGCGACGGCCACGACGGCCCACCGGTCGCCGCGCTCCAGCAGGGCGACCTCGGCGCGGAGCCCGGGGAGGTCGCCGGGCTTCGCCGCGACGAGCACATCGGGCGGTAGGTAGGCGGGCAGGCCGTTCCTCACCTGCTGGGAGCGCAGGATCTCGATCGCGACCCGCGTGGACTTGGGCGCGAGCAACCGACCCTGCCGCAGGGCCCCGAGCAGGTCCGCGAGGTCGGCGGCGCACGTCTCGTTCTGCAGCCCACGAGAGGCGGCGTCGAGGTCCATGAGCCTGCGGCGCAGCTGAGTATGCCGGGTGGGCACGGTTGCGAGCACGGCGGCCAGATCCGCTGACGAGCCGTTGAGGAGGCCGGCGTGGTCGATGACCGCATTGGTCGCCGCGTTGTCGCTGACGGCGATCATGAGGCGGAGCAGCTCAAGGAGCGGCAACGCGTCGACGGACGGCAGCAGGTGCAGGGAGCCGTCCCCGCCCACCCGCTCCTCGACCGGTGGGAGGGCCACCCGGTCATCGAGCCCGACCCGCCCCTGATCGACCAGCGACAGCACGGCACAGAGCACGAGCACCTTGATGGTGCTGGCCGAGACCATGACGTGCTCGCTCTCGTGGTCCCAGGTCCAGCCGTCGTCGGCCCGGACGGCGACGCCCAGTCCGTTCGTGCCGGGGGGCGCGTTGGCGACGACGGCGGCATACCGGTCGGCCAGCACCGCACGGGCTGCGCGTCTGGGGCCAGCCCCGCTGGGGTCACGCGGCTCAGCCATCCCCGCAGTATCCCGCCACGGCCCCGACCTCCGACCGGACTCACATGTTCAGCGACGAACCGGACATCGGGGCAACGGAACCAACGAACACGTGAGTCCGGTCGGGGTGAGACGCGTGTGACGATGGATGCCGTGCTGCCCCTGCTGCCCATGCGCGTGGTCGTGCCCGTCACCACGCTGTGGACGGGGCCTGACCGGCCGCGCCGCGTCGATGCTCCCATCGTCGCGGACGAGCCTGACCACGCGGCCTGGCTGAAGGCCCTGGACCGGCACCCCGAGGACGACGAACGCGGCCAGGGCCGCCGCGGTCTGCACGACCGGGTGCTGACTCAGGTCGTCGCCGGCGAACCCGTGCTCGTGCTGGGCGGGCCCGAGGGCGTGTCGGACGGTGCGGCGGGCACCGCGACCCGGGCCGGCTGGGTGCCGGTCGTCTGCCCCTGGCAGCCGTCGTCCCTCGACCCGCGGGGCTACCCCGGCTGGCTGCGCCGGGCGCACCTCATCGCCGACGACACCGGCGGCCACACCGACGGGCCGGAGGACGACTCATGGGCCGCTCGCCCCGGCCCCGACGGTCGCGTCGACCTCGCCTTCGCCCGCGAGCACCTCGGGCTGACCTACCTCTGGGGCGGGACCTCACCGCAGGGCCTCGACTGCTCCGGGCTGGTCCACCTCGTGCACCGCGAGATGGGGCGGGTCGTGCCCCGCGACGCCCACGACCAACAGGCGGGCTGCACACCGGTGCCGGTCGCCGAGGCCCAGCCCGGTGACCTCTACTTCTTCGCCCGTGACGGCGAGCCCTCGCACCACGTCGGCATCGTCACCGGCCCCGGGCGGATGATCCACGCATCCGGCAGCCGGTCGGTGGTCGAGGAGGATCTCGATGCCCGCCACCGCGCCATCCTGACCGCGGCCGGACGGCTGGTGGACGAGGCGTCGCCACCCGTGTGACACGATGAGGGCGTTCGGAGGGGAGTATCCCCACGCGGGCACCCCGTCATCACGGAGCACGGTCCTGGTCGTCAGGCTGATGGTCCCGGGGCCCCGGTCCGCCTCAACGGGTGGGAGAGACCTCCGGTCACGTCCGCACGCCTCGTGACCGGAAGGCTGGAATCCCGTGGATGTCTCTGCACTGACCTGGTGGGTCACCATCGGCCTGCTGTCCGCGTTCCTCGTCGTCGACATCGCCGTCATCGGGCGTCGGCCGCACGTGCCCACGATGAAGGAGTGCGCGATCGCGCTCGCCTTCTTCGTCGGGCTCGCCATCCTGTTCGGCCTGTGGGTCTGGTGGAGCGAGGGCGGCCAGTATGCCGGTGAGTTCTACGCGGGGTGGCTGACGGAGTACTCGCTCTCGATCGACAACCTCTTCGTCTTCCTGCTCATCATGCGCAAGTTCCTGGTGCCGGAGAAGTACCAGCAGGCGGCGCTGCTCATCGGCATCGTCATCGCCATCGTGCTGCGCGGCATCTTCATCGCCCTCGGCGCGGCGGTCATCAACCAGTACGCCTGGATCTTCTACCTGTTCGGGCTCTTCCTCATCTACACCGCCGTCAAGCTGGCCCGGGAGGGTCAGAGTGACGACGACAGGGCCCCTGGCGAAGCCAGGGAGTTCGAGGAGCACCGCTTCCTGAAGTGGGTGGAGCGCCGCTTCCCCGTGGCGACGGACTACAACGGCACGAGGCTGACGGTCAGCGAGGCGGGCAAACGCCTCGTGACGCCGATGTTCATCGTCATCCTCGCTCTCGGGACGACCGACCTGCTGTTCGCCCTCGACTCGATCCCGGCGATCTACGGGTTGACCAAGGAGCCCTACCTGGTGCTCACGGCCAACATCTTCGCGTTGATGGGCCTGCGGCAGCTGTACTTCCTCATCGGCGGGCTGCTGGAGCGACTGGTCTACCTGAGCATCGGGCTGTCGGTGCTGCTGGCGTTCATCGGCGTCAAGCTGATCCTGCACGCCCTGCACGAGAACAACCTGCCGTTCGTCAACAACGGCCAGCCGCTGCCCGTGCCGGACATCCCGATCAGCGTGTCACTCGGGGCGATCGTGCTCATTCTCGGTGTGACGGCAGTCGCCAGCCTCGTCAAGTCGGCCCACGACGATCGCAGCATTGCCTGACGGGAGCAGCTCCTGGACCGACCGGTGCAGGATGGCTCCCCCTCCGGGGGGTGTGAGGCTTCACCGGTCGGTCGGTCGGTCCGTCGGCCGGTCGGTCGGTCGGCCGGTCGGTGCGCCGGCCGGTCGGTGCGCCGCGCTCCTATGGGGAGGGCAGCGCCCACGTCGACCGCAGATGCCCGATGTGGCGCGCCATCAACGTATGCATCGTCTCCCCGTTCCGCGCCAGCGCGGCGTCGACCATCTGCTCGTGCTCCTCGGCGAGCTGCGCCAGGACCCCTGCGGCCGCGAGCGCCTCCAGCCCGTAGAGCCGCGAGCGCCGGCGCAGGTCGCGAACCACCGCGACGACCCGCTCGTTCCCGTGCAACGCGAGCATCCGCAGGTGGAACGTGGTGTCCGCCTCGGTGTAGGTGACCAGGTCACCGGCCGCCGCGGCCGCCACGATCTGCTTCGCCACGGCTCGCAGCTTCTCGACCTCGACGGCCACCGGCCCGGTGCACGCCAGCGCGACGGCTCGCATGACGGGCACCTCCACGAGGCCGCGCAGCTCAGCGATGTCATCGAGGTCGCGGTCGTCGAGCTCGGTGACGCGAAAACCTTTGTTGCGCACCGCCTCCACGAGTCCCTCGGTGACGAGGTCGAGCATCGCCTCGCGCACCGGGGTGGCCGAGACCCCGAACTCCACCGCGAGCTTGGGCGCCGAGTAGAGGTGGCCCGGACGCATCTGCCCGGTGACGAGCAGGGCTCGCAGGGCCTCGCGCACCTGCCCGCGGAGGTTGACCTGGTCGCTGAAGCTCGGCAGGGACAGCGATGCCTCGGACGTCACAGCTCGAACCCCGCCGGGTAGGGGTCGCTCGGGTCGAGGAGGTACTGCGCGGTGCCGGTGACCCAGGCCCGACCGGTGAAGCTGGGGAGTATGCCGGGCCGGCCCCCCACCGTCGTCTCCCCGAGGATCCGCGCCTGGAACCGGCTGCCGATGAACGACTCGTTGACGATCTCTTCGCCGACGCCGAGCAGCCCGCGGGCATGGAGCTGGGCCAGGCGGGCACTCGTGCCGGTGCCGCAGGGCGACCGGTCGAACCAGCCCGGGTGGATCGCCATCGCGTGCCGCGAGTGCCGGGTGGTGCTGTCCGGCGCCTCGAGGAACACGTGGTGGCAGACGTCGATCTCAGGGTGCTCGGGGTGGGCCACGGGGTTCTGCTCGTTGACCGCGGCCATGACCGCGAGGCCGGCGTCGAGCAGCCGCTGCTTGGCCGCGCGCGCATACGGGAGCCCGAGCTCGGAGAGCTGGACGAACGCGTAGAAGTTGCCGCCGTAGGCGATGTCGTAGCGGACCGGCCCGAACCCTGGGACCTCGACGACTTGGTCGAGGGCGTGGCAGTAGCTCGGCACGTTCGCGAGGGTGACCGCCTCGGCTTGACCGTCGTGCACCGCCACCCGGGCGACGACGAGGCCGGCCGGCGTGTCGAGGCGCACCACCGTCTCCGGCTCGGTCACCCGCACCATTCCCGTCTCGACGAGGACGGTGGCGACGCCGATCGTGCCGTGCCCGCACATCGGCAGGCAGCCGGACACCTCGATGTAGAGCACGCCGTAGTCGGCGTCGGGCCGGGTCGCTGGCTGCAGGATCGCGCCGGACATCGAGGCGTGGCCGCGCGGCTCGCACATGAGCAGGGTGCGCAGGTCGTCGCGTTCGGCGATGAACCGCAGCCGGCGCTCGGCCATCGTGTCACCCGGGAGCGTGCCCACTCCCCCGACGATCACCCGGGTCGGCATGCCCTCGGTATGCGAGTCGACCGCATGGTAGGCGACGCTCGACCGCACGGCGCTACCGGACCCCGGCGTCGATCAACGTCTGGGTGACCGACCGCACCGTCTCGGCGACATCGTCGGTCAACGGCTGGCGCGGTGGCCGGCACGACCCGCCGACCCGGCCGACCAGCTCCTGCCCCAGCTTGATCGCCTGGACGAACTCGGTCTTGGAGTCCCAGCGCAGCGCGGGATGCAGTTGCCGGTAGAGCGGCAGCGCGGTGTCCAGGTCGTGGGCGACGGCCGCGCGGTAGAGGGTGAGGCACGCCTCCGGGAACACCTGCGGGTAGCCCGCGACCCAGCCCTTGGCACCCGCGAGCGCCACCTCGAGGACCGTGTCGTCGGTGCCGATCATGATGTCGAGGCCGGGCGCCAGCTCGGCGATCTCGTAGCAGCGGCGGACGTCGCCGGAGAACTCCTTGACCCCGACGATGAACCCCTCGCGGTGCAGCCGGGCCAACAGGTCCGGCGTGAGGTCGACCTTGGTGTCGATCGGGTTGTTGTAGGCCGTGACCGGCAACCCGGCGCTGGCGACGAGCTCGTAGTGCTCGAGCACCGACCGGACGTCGGCGCGGTAGGCGTTGGGCGGCAAGGCCATCACCGCCTGACAACCCAGGTCCCGAGCCACCTCCGCGTGGCGCTTGGACTCCCGGCCGCTATAGGCGCCGACCCCGGGCATGACGGTGAAGCCCTCGGGCGCGACCGACCGGGCGGTCTCGACGACCGCGTCACGCTCGGCCCACGTCAGCGACTGGTACTCGCCCAGCGAGCCGTTCGGGGCCACCCCGTCGACGCCCTGCTCGACCAACCAGGCGACGTTGTCCTTGTAGGCGCCGAGGTCGGGCTCGCCGTCGGCCGAGAACGGGAGGCTGGTGGCCACGTGGACGCCATGCCAGGGCTGGGGGGCTGCGGTCATCGGGGACTCCTTCGACGATCGGTGTCAGTCAGGTCAGCATCTTAGTGGTGCAATATTACATATCACTGTCGGCCAGCGCCCCCAGAGTCACGGGCGCCGCGACAAGCCGCTCGGTGGGTCCGCCGGGCCGACCCTGGGTCACCAGGTCGGCGGCATACCCGCACACCCGTCCCTGGCACCAGCCCATCCCCACCCGGGTCAGCTGCTTGAGCTGGCGGGCGTCGCTGCAGCCGTGCCGCTGGATCGCCGACTCCACGGCCTCGTACGACACCTCCTCGCAGCGGCAGAACGTCGTCGTGGGGGTGAGCGGCGACGCCCAGCCGGCCGGGATCGGGTGGGCGGAGTGCATCGCGGCGGCGAACCGCCGCAGCCGGGTCACCTCGGCCCCGGCCTCAGGGTCGCGCGCGGGACCGCCCTCGCGGGGGTCGGCCAGGTGACGACGGACCCCGAGACCCGTGACACGGCCCTCGGCCACGGCCAAGGCCGCCCCGCCCACACCGCACGTCTCCCCGGCGGCGAACACCCCTGGCCGGCTCGTCATCTGGTCGCCGTCCACCCGCACGACCGGCGTACCGTCCGCACTGGCGACGACCTCACACCCCAGGGTCAGCGCCAGGTCGAGCTGTGGCGCGAACCCCCAGCCGACGCCGACGGCATCGACCGCGTGCCGGCGCTCCGACCCGTCGACTACCAGGCCGTGCCGGTCGAGACGCATCGTCGTGACGGCTTCGACGCGGTCGGCCCCGTGGGCGGCGACGACCATGGTGCGCACCCGGACGGAGACGCGGTGCCGAGCCAGCACCGCGGCATACCGGGCTCCCTCGCCGAGCTTGGCCGCGTTGGCGGCGACGGCCCCGAGGTGGCGCAGCCAGCGGGTCGGGGCGTTGGCCTCGAAGACACCGACGACCTCAGCGCCGTTCTGCACCAGGCCCGCCGCGACCGGCAGCAGGAAGGGGCCGGTGCCGGCGACGGCGACCCGCCGGCCGGCGAGGACGTCGTTGCCCTTGAGCAGCGCCTGGAGCGCCCCGGCCGTCATCACCCCTGGGAGGTCCCACCCCGGGAACGGCAGCACCCGGTCGTAGGCACCGGTGGTGACGACCACGGCCCGCGCGAGGCGGGAGGTGACCCGCTCGCATCCGAGTTCACCCCGCCGGACGGAATGGACGGCGAACCGGCCGGCGTCGGGCACCACCGACCACACCTCGTGGCCGCTCAGCAGCTCGAGGCGGCCATCACGACGGTGTGCGTGCAGGGCGCCGCAGAGCCGGTCGTAGACGCTCAGGTCGTGGTGCAGTGGCCGCAGCTGCGCCGGGGAGAGGCCGTCGGGCGCCGTCGCCGGCCCGGGCTGGCGCCAGTACTGACCGCCGGGAGCGAGGCCCGCGTCGATCACCGCCACGGTGAGGTCGAGGTCCTCGAGAAGAGCGGCGGCAGCGGCCAGGCCGGCCGGTCCCGCCCCGATGACGACGACGTCCACTCGTGGGTCGGCTTCTCCGAGAATCGGATTCGCGTCCGGTGCAGGGTCAGTCAGCACGGCCGGTGCCCTCCTGCGTCGAGACCGTCAGGCCGGAGCGCGCGGCGACGAGGCAGGCGCGCTGGTTGGGGACACCATCGACGACGACGAGGCAGTCGAAGCAGATGCCGATGCCGCAGAACAGGCCGCGAGGGCGACCCTCGATGCGGGTGCTGCGCCACGCAAGGATCCCCTGACCGACGAGGGCGCCCCCCACGGTCTGCCCGTCCCGGAAGGGGATGGGTCGCCCGTCGAGTGTGAACTGGGTCATCCGGCCACACCGACGAGGCGGTCGGGGAGCAGCTCGGCGAAGCGCTCGGTCAACCCCGCCGCTCCCGTCACGTGGTCGCGGACGAGGAGCGCCGTGCCCGTCGCCAGGCCGATGCCGGCGCCCTCATGCCCGCAGGCGTGGACGACCTGAGGACAGCGCGGGTCGGGCCCGACGACGGGGAGGTGGTCGGGACAGTAGGGCCGGAAGCCGCGGTAGACCCGCATCAGCGCCAGGTCTCGAAGAACGGGGAGCATCCGGGTAGCGCTTCGAGCCAGCCGGGCGACGGTGCCGGGGCTGAGGGTGGGGTCGAAGCCCACGCGTTCGCGGCTGGCGCCGATGAGGAGAGTGCCCCCGCGGGTCCACTCGACGACGCTCGAGGTCGCCAACCCCTCGGCCGACGACCCGACGTTGTCGACGTAGTCTGCGGAGTAGACCTTGTGGCGGACCAACGGCGGTACGGGCTCGGTGACGAGGATGAACCCGCGCCGGGGCAGGACGGGGATGGGGGCGCCCAGCCGCTCGCCGACCACCCCGCCCCAGGTGCCGGCCGCGTTGACGACGACATCGGCCCAGACGACCTCGCCGTCTGTGGTCCGTACGCCGGTCAGCCGACCGGCATCGTCGAACACGCCCTCGGCCACCTCGGTGTGCGGCCGGTAGTCGGCGCCTCGCCGGCGCGCCGCGTCCAGCAGGGCGGCCGCGGCGAGCACCGGCTGCACCTGCATGTCCTGCGGGTAGTACCGGGCCCCGACGAGGTCGTCGGCAAGGTGCGGCTCCAGCTCACGCGGGTCGCCGACGTCCTCGACCTCGATGCCCGCGGCCCGCTGAGTGGCCGCGAAGGCGCTCAGCGCTGCCATGGCGGCCTCGGTGGGGGCGACGACCAGGCCACCCTTGCCGTCGAGCTCCAGCGCGTCGGTCCCGAGCTCGGCCCCAAGGTCCAGCCACCGCTGCCGGCTGAGCACCGCCAGCGCCAGCTCCGCGCCAGGGCCCTTGTCCGACAGCAGGATGTTGCCCTCGCCGCGGCTCGTCGTCCCCGACCCCACGTCGGCGCGGTCGAGGACCACGGTGTCGACGCCCGCGGCCGCGAGCTCGTGGGCGCACGCGGCGCCGACGATGCCGGCGCCGACGACCACCACCCGCGTCGTGTGGTCCACCGCTTCCCCCGACTGTCGCTTGTGCCCGACAGTGCTATGTTACACAGCACTGATCTCTGGAGGTAGACCTATGTCGTCCGTCCCCCTGACCGGCCACTCCATCATCGGGGGACGCGACGTCGTCGGCACCGCGGGGTCGTTCGCCGCGACCGACCCCGCGTCCGGTGACGAGCTGCCGACCCGCTTCACCGCCCTCGCGGTCGAGCAGCTCGAGCAGGCGACGGCAGCTGCGGCAACGGCGGCGACGGAGTACCGGGCCACGACGCCGACGCAGCGGGCAGCGTTCCTGGAGGCCGTGGCCGGCGCCATCGAGGACCTTGGCGACCCTCTCCTCGAGCGCGCCGTCGCCGAGTCCGGGCTGCCGACCGCCCGGCTCACCGGCGAGCGGGCACGGACCTGTGGCCAGCTGCGGATGTTCGCCGGCGCGGTCCGGGCGGGGGACCACCTCGGGGTCCGGGTCGACCCCGCTCTTCCCGACCGGACCCCGCTCCCCCGGCCCGACCTCCGGGTGCGCCACGTGCCGCTCGGCCCGGTTGCCGTGTTCGGAGCCAGCAACTTCCCGCTCGCCTTCTCCACGGCCGGCGGCGACACCGCCTCCGCCCTGGCGGCCGGGTGCCCCGTCGTCGTCAAGGCCCACCCCGCCCACCCGGGCACGGCCGAGCTCGTCGCCCGGGCCGTCGTCGCCGCCGCCGACCGCACCGGTATGCCGCCCGGCGTGTTCTCGCTCGTGCACGGGCTGGGCACCGAGCTCGGCACGGCCCTGGTCACCGACCCACGCATCCAGGCGGTGGGCTTCACCGGTTCACGACGAGGCGGCCTGGCGCTGGTCGCCGCGGCGGCGGGACGGTCCCGGCCGATCCCGGTCTACGCCGAGATGTCGTCGACCAACCCGGTGGTCCTGCTCGAGGGGGCGCTGGCGGCCGACCCGCGGGCCTTGGCCGACGCCTATCTCGCGTCGTTGGCGCTCGGCGCCGGGCAGTTCTGCACCAACCCCGGGCTCGTCTTCGTGCCGGCGGGCGCCGCCGGTGACGCGTTCGTCACCGCGGTGGGCGAGACCGGGGCGACCCCCGGCCAGACCATGCTGACGCCCGAGATCCGCGAGGCGTTCGAGCAGGGCCGGGACGCGCTCCGTGCCGACGAGCGGGTCCGCCTCGTCACCGAGGGGGCGCCTGGTGACGGACCGAACGCCCCCGCGAGCGCCGTCTTCGAGACGTCCCTCGCCGAGGTCGGCGCCGACACCGGTCTGCAGGACGAGGTCTTCGGAGCGAGCGGGCTGCTCGTGCGCTACCCCTCGGTGGACGCTCTCCTCGCGGTGCTCCCCGGCCTGTCGGGCCAGCTCACCGCCACCGTGCACGCGGCCCCCGGGCATGCCGCGGACCTGGCCGCCGCGGCCCGGTTGCTCCCCGCCCTCGAAGGACTCGCGGGTCGGATCCTGTTCAACGGCTGGCCGACCGGTGTCGAGGTGAGTGCCGCGATGGTGCACGGTGGCCCGTTCCCCGCGACGTCCGACGGACGCTCGACCTCGGTCGGCACCCTGGCTGTCGACCGGTTCCAGCGACCGGTCTGCTACCAGGACCTCCCCTCAGCACTGCTACCCGAGGCGCTGGCCGACGACAACCCCTGGCGGCTGCGCCGAGTGGTGGACGGCCGCGTCGTTCAAGCCTGATCCACATCCCCAGGGTCGACGGGGTCCCCAGGGTCGGCGGGGTCCCCAGGTCAGCGGGGTCCCAAGGGTCAGCGGGGGTTAACGGCGGTCAGCGAGGCCAGCGAGGCCAGCGAGGCCAGCGAGGTCAGCGAGGTCAGCGAGGCCAGCGAGGCCAGCGAGGTCAGCGAGGCCAGCGAGGCCAGCGAGGCCAGCGAGGCCAGCGGAGGATGGCCTCGGGCGCCGCGCACCTCGGCCAAGTGCGTCGGGAGGTATCGGTTCCCGAGGGGAGTGACCTCGCCCCAACCGGCGAGACCCGAGGTCATCCGCAGCCGGACCGCAGTGCC
>JALZBI010000271.1 GCA_030947565.1 Actinomycetota bacterium | reverse complement strand
CTGCAGGCCCACGTCACCAACCTCGACTCGTCGAACTTCCTCGGCCGCCTGGCCCTGCTGCGGGTCTTCAACGGGACCATCAACAAGGGTCAGACGGTCGTCTGGTGCCGACACGACGGGTCGCAGAGCAAGGTCAAGATCACCGAGCTGCTGATCACCGAGGCCCTGGAGCGGGTTCCTGCGGAGAAGGCGGGCCCCGGAGACATCATCGCCGTCGCCGGCATTCCCGAGATCACGATCGGCGAGACCCTCGCCGACGCGGAGAACCCGATCCCGCTGCCCCTCATCACCGTCGACGAGCCGGCCATCTCGATGACCATCGGCGCCAACACCAGCCCGATGGTCGGTCGGGTCCGTGCGTCGAAGGTGACCGCCCGCATGGTCAAGGACCGACTCGACCGCGAGCTGGTCGGCAACGTCTCGCTGCGCATCCTCGACACGGAGCGCCCTGACACCTGGGAGGTGCAGGGCCGTGGCGAGCTCGCCCTGGCGATCCTCGTCGAGCAGATGCGCCGCGAGGGCTACGAGCTGACCGTCGGCAAGCCCCAGGTCGTCACCCGCGAGGTCGACGGCAAGGTCCAGGAGCCGGTCGAGCGTCTCACCATCGACACCCCCGAGGAGTTCCTCGGCCCCATCACGCAGATCCTTGCGGCGCGTAAGGGCCGGATGGAGCAGATGACCAACCACGGCACCGGCTGGATCCGGCTCGAGTTCCTCGTCCCGTCACGAGGGCTCATCGGCTTCCGCACCGAGTTCCTCACAGAGACGAGGGGAACGGGCATCGCCCACCATGTGTTCGAGGACTACGAGCCGTGGTTCGGCCCGATCATCACCCGCACCAGCGGGTCGCTGGTCTCCGACCGCACGGGTGTCGTCACCGCATACGCCATGGTCAACCTCCAGGAGCGCGGCACGCTGTTCACCGAGCCGACGACTGAGGTTTATGAGGGAATGATCGTCGGCGAGAACTCACGGGCCGACGACATGGACGTCAACATCACGAAGGAGAAGAAGCTGACCAATGTGCGCGCTTCCTCCTCAGACAACTTCGAGAAGATCGTCCCGCCGCGCATGCTCAGCCTGGAGCAGTCGCTGGAGTTCTGCCGGGAGGACGAGTGCGTCGAGGTGACCCCCGAGGCGGTGCGGATCCGCAAGGTCGTCCTCGACCAGACCGAGCGGGCCCGGTCCGCCGCCCGTCTGCGGTCCGCGGCCAAGTCCGAGGCCGCCGCTCGGACGTGACGAGGCCGCGGCGGTCGCTGACCCGTCACGCGGTGGCTGCGGTCGTCGTGCTCGGCCTGCTGGTGCTTTCCGGGTGTTCGACCCGCCAGGTGCAGTCACCCACGCCGACCGCCCGGGGCGGCACGCTGCGGGTGCTCGTCGACCATCAGGTCGGCACCTGGGATCCCCAGCGCATCGACGAGGCGGGTGTCGCCGCGTTCGCCCGTCGGACGTTCCTCCGCACGCTGACCGCGCTGGCGCCCTCCGGGTCCGGTTTCCTTCCGGGGCTGATCGGTGACCTGGCGACGTCGACCGGCCGCGAGGAGGATGACGGGCGCCTGTGGTCGTTCACCATCGTCAAGGACGCGGCCTGGCAGGACGGCCGGTTCGTCACGTGTGCCGACGTCAAGTACGGCGTCTCCCGCGGCTTCGCTCGAGACCGGGTGGCCGGCGGCCCGACGTATGCGGTCGACCTGCTCGACATCCCCACGTACAACGACGCGCAGGGGCGGTCCGTCTCCGCGTACGACGGGCCCTACTCGGGCCATGGCGAGGCCTTCTTCGACCGGGCGGTCACGTGCGACGGACAGGTCATCACGTTCCACCTCAACCAGCCGCGCTACGACTTCGGCCAGATCGTCTCGACGCCGGCCTTCGCCCCGGTCCGCAAGGACCAGGACACCGGCCGCACGACGACCCTCTCCGTGTTCTCCAGCGGGCCCTACATGCTCGAGGGGGTGTGGAAGCCCGGCGAGGGCGGCCGGTTCGTCCGCAACCGCAGGTGGATCTCGCTCTTCGACCCGGTGCGGCTCGCCTGGCCTGACGTCATCGAGGTCGAGGAGGGACTGGCCGCCACCACCCTGGTCCAGCGTCTCGTCGACGACCGCGGTGACGACCGCAACGCCATCACCTGGGCCGACGCCCCCGCGGCGATGAGCCAGCAGCTCGCCGCACCCGCCCTCGCCTCGCGCGTCACCCGACCCGACAGTGGCGTCGTCGACGTCCTCGTCCGGGCGTCGTCCAGCGCGGTGCTGGCCGACCCGGCGGTCCGCCGTGCCTTCGCCCTGGCCACCGACCGCGACGCGTATGCCGCCGCGGTCGGCTCGCCGATGACCCCGGTGACGTCGGCACTGGCCGCGAGTATGCCCGGCCGGTCAGAGGGGGACCCGCTCGGTGCTCCTGGCCCGGGGGAGCGCGACGCGGCCCGCTCGGCCCTTGCCGCTGCCGGGGTGAGCGGGCCGGTCGCGGTGCGTGTGGCCTACCCCGCCGGTGAGGCGTCCGGACGGGGCGTCTCCGCCCTGGCCGCCGCGTGGACGCGCGCCGGGTTCACCATCACTCTCGTGCCGCACGCGGTCGGCTCGGCGGCCTTCGGGGACGCGGCCGCCGACGTCACCCTGCTCTCGGTGTCGGCCGCCTGGCCCAGCGGCAGCGCCGTCCTGCCCGCACTCGTGTCGAGGGTCGGAGACCCCGCCCTCGCTGCGGCCGCCCAACAGGCGGCGGCACAGCCCCAGCTGGTGGATCGGAACGCCGCGTGGGGGGCCCTGGACGCCAGGCTCGTGACGGCGGGCGATGTGGTTCCCCTCGCCGAGCGAGAGCGGCTGCTCGTGCGAGGCAGTGGCGTCCTGGACTACCAGGAGAGCGCCCTGCTGGGCGGGCTGCCCGACCTGGCCGCGATCGAGGTCACCCACGAGGATCCCGGCTGACGAGGTCAGACCCCAGGAACCACGCCGTGCCGTGAGCACGGAGTCCGCAAGGAGTCCACAGGCTGGTTTCACCGCTGACATGGGTTGGTCACGATCCGGCGACGTATGGGCGTCTCGTTCCGATCCGTGGACACCGTCGACTATGTTTCGACGATCAACGGTGGTGCGGGATCGCGATGAGCCCCCCCCGAGTGAGCACGAAACGACGCCTAACAGCGAGGACGACGGATGACGATTGCCCCGGGTCAGGAGGACACCAGCGATGGTGTCGCCATCGACACGGCGGCCACGGACGGTGCGGTGGCCATCAAGGGCCGCTCCCCGTGGCAGATCGTCCGAGGACGGCTCAAGCGCGACAAGGTGACCATGGTCGCCCTGGGTGCGTCGATCCTCTTCGTCGTGCTGGCGATCATCTCGCCCCTGTTGGCCAACCTGGGGGTCCTCAAGCCCGACGACCTGCATCCTGAGCTGGTCACGGGCCTCGGCTCGATGCCGGGCGGCTTCGGCGGTGGGATCAGCCTGACGCACCCGCTGGGCGTCGAGCCGGGCACGGGGCGCGACGTCCTGTCGCGCATCCTGACCGGCATGACGACCTCCTTGACCGTGGCCATCCTGGCCACCGTCTTCTCTCTGGTCGTCGGCGTGATCCTCGGGATCGTCGCCGGGTTCGGCGGCGGACGCACCGACTGGTTCATCAGCCGCTTCACCGACCTGGTGCTCAGCTTCCCCAGCACCCTCATGCTGCTCTCCCTGCAGGTCGTCCTCGTCCAGCTCATCGCCAACGCCATCAACCAGCAGTCCAGTGCGCCGACGCCCAAGATCCTGTTCATGGTGTCCGTGCTGGGCTTCTTCGGGTTCCCCTTCTTCGCCCGCATCATCCGCGGCCAGGTGATCTCCCTGCGAGAACGCGAGTTCGTCGAGGCCGCGCGCTCCCTGGGCGCCAACCGCCGGCGCATCTACGTCAAGGAGCTCCTCCCTCACCTGTGGGCGCCGATCCTCGTCTACACGACGCTGGTCATGCCGGCCAACATCGCGGCCGAAGCCACCCTCGGGTTTCTGGGCGTGGGTCTCAACCCGCCCACCGCCTCGCTCGGGGCGATCCTCAACCAGTCGATCCCCTACGCCCTGCCCGACCCCGGGTTCTTCTTCTTCCCTGGCATCGTCGTGTTCCTGCTCGTGCTGTCGTTCAACCTGCTGGGCGACGGGCTCCGCGACGCCCTCGACCCCAAGTCGGGCCGTTCGTGACACCCCGACGTCCCCGAGGGCTTCACGCCCTCGTCCTCGGTGGCCCCCGCCGCCGACCACACACCGCATCATGACCGACCCAGGTCCTGATGTTGAGCCCGCAGCAAACGCTGCGGGAAGGTCCACCACACGGTTCGTGGTGGAAAGTGCACACAAGGAGAAACATATGATGCGCAC
>JALZBI010000270.1 GCA_030947565.1 Actinomycetota bacterium | reverse complement strand
GCTCTTCCTGCTCATCGGTGGCGTGGTGTCCGACCGGTTCTCCCGGACCGCGGTGATGCAGGTCTCGCACACCTTGACGGCGCTCACGCAGGGCGCGGCGGCGGCGCTCGTCCTCACCGGGCACGCCCAGCTGTGGATGGTGATCGGGATCGAGACGGTCAACGGTGCGGTCTCGGCGTTCGCCATGCCCGCGATGATGGGGGTGGTGCCGCTCGTCGTCGACCGGGCACGGCTTCAACCGGCCAACGCGCTGCTGTCCTTCAGTCGCAGTGGGCTGGCCGTCGTCGGGCCGGCCGCCGCCGGCCTCCTCGTCGTCACCGTCGGTCCCGGGTGGGCGCTCGCCGTCGACTCCCTCACCTACGTCCTCGCCATCGGCTGCCTGTGGGCGGTCCGGTTGCCGGGACGCACGATGCCAGCGTCCGCCCCGGCGGCGACACCGCCGCCGCCGTCCATGCTGCGCGACCTGCGCGAGGGTTGGGTCGAGTTCTCCTCCCGGACCTGGCTGTGGCTGGTCGTGCTCGTGTTCGGCCTGCTCAACGGCATCCAGTTCGGCGCACTCGGGGTGCTCGGGCCGCTCATCGCGTCTCGGTCACCAGGGCTCGGGGCCGACGGATGGGGGTTGGCTCTGGGGGCCGAGGCGCTGGGCACGGTCGGCATGACCTTGGCGATGCTGCGCCTGCGCTTCCCGCACCCATTGCGCGCCGGCATGGTCGGCGTCGCGGCGGTCTCCGTGCCCGTGGCGATGCTCGGTCTCGCGCCCGCCACGTGGCCTCTCGTCGTGGCCATGTTCATCGCTGGGACCGGCACCGAGGTCTTCAGCGTCGGGTGGGTCACCGCGCTGCAGGAGCACATCCCCGAGGCGATGCTCTCCCGCGTGTTCAGCTATGACTCCCTGGGCTCGTTCGTGGCCATGCCACTCGGCTCGTTGCTCTACGGCACGTTGGTCGGCCGGTTCGACTCCGAGCCCGTCCTGGTCGTCAGCGGGATCGTGTATGCCGCCCTCGCGCTCGGCACCTTGACCGCCCGGTCGGTGCGCGACCTCGGTCAGGCTCCGTCCCTCAGCCCTGCAGTGCCAACGTGAAGGGCAGCACCTCCTCGGCTCCCGCCTGACGCAGCACCTGTGCGGCGACGGTGAGCGTCCACCGTGAGTCGGCGACGTCGTCGACGAGCAGGATGGGCCCGGCCGCGGCCCGGAGAGCCTCCGCCAGCTCAGGTCCCACCTCGAACCGGCCCCAGACGCCCGCCAGCCGGAAGGCGCTGTTGCCCCCCGGCTCGCCGGTCGGTCCACCGTCGACGAGGTCGAGGGTGCCGAGGAACGGCAGCCGGCCGATCTCGGCCAGTCCCTGGGCCACCGACCCGACCAGAGCCGGGCGGCGACGGGACGGCAGGGCGACCACGCCGACCGGACGCTGCGACCACGCCCAGTCGCGCAGCACCCCGACACAGGCCCGCAAGAGCTCGGGCGAGGCGGGGGCGTCGTCCCGGAGGACCTCGCGCAGCCGTTGGCCCCAACCGAGGTCGGTGAGCCGGGCCAGGGCCCGGCCCGGCGCCATCGCGTCGGCTGCGCCGATCTTTCCGGAGAGCGGCACGCCGAGCCGGGACATCGCGGTCGGCCACTGGCCGCGGGGCTCGATCTCGACGCCGACCCGCTGCAGCCGCTCGCGGGTCGTGAGCACCGCCGCGTCGGGGATGGTCGTGTCGAACCACGGCCCGGTGCACCGGTCACACCGCCCGCAGGGGGCGGCGGTGTCGTCGTCGAGCGCCTGCTGCAGGAACTCCATGCGGCAACCGTTGCCGCGCTCGTAGTCGAGCATGAGGCCCTGCTCGCGGTCGCGCGCCTCAGCGACCCGGGCATACCGCTCGGCGTCGTAGGTCCACGGCTGCCCCGTGCCCGTCCAGCCACCGGTGACCTTCGCCACCGCCCCGTCGACGTCGAGGACCTTCAGCAGCAGCTCGAGGCGGGTGCGCCGGATGTCGACCGCGGCCTCGAGCGCCGGGGTGGACAGGGGCCTGGGCGAACCCGCCAACGCCGCGAGCACCGCGTCGGCCTGCTCCTGCCGGGGCATCGACGCCGAGGCGAAATAGCGCCAGATGTCACGGTCCTCGGGGCCGGGGAGCAGCAGCACGTCGGCGCGCTCGGTCGCTCGACCGGCCCGGCCGACCTGTTGGTAGTAGGCGACCGGGGACGACGGGGCGCCGACGTGGAGGACGAACCCGAGGTCGGGCTTGTCGAAGCCCATGCCGAGCGCGCTGGTGGCGACCAGGGCCTTCACCCCGTTGTCGCGCAGGGCGGTCTCCAGGCGCAGCCGGTCGGCCGGGTCGGTGCGGCCGGTGTAGGCGGCGACGGTGTGGCCGGCGTCCCGCAGGGTGGCGGCGATGTCCTCTGCTCCGGCGACGGTGAGCGCGTAGACGATGCCGCTGCCCGGCAGGTCGCCGAGGTGGGCGACGAGCCACGCCACCCGCTGCTCCGGGGAGGCGAGCGGGAGGACGCCGAGGCGGAGGGAGTCTCGCGCCAGCCCCCCACGGAGGGTCAGCACCTCGTGGCCACCCGCGCTCAGCTGCTCGGCGACGTCGGTGACCACCCGCGCGTTGGCGGTGGCCGTCGTCGCCAGCACGGGGGTGGCCTCGGGCAGGGTGGTGAGCAGGTCGCGGATGCGCCGGTAGTCGGGCCGGAAGTCGTGCCCCCAGTCGCTGACGCAGTGGGCCTCGTCGACGACGAGCAGCCCGCAGCGCCGGGCCAGGTCGGGCAGCTGCTCCTCGCGGAACCGGGGGTTGTTGAGCCGCTCGGGGCTGACGAGCAGGACGTCGACCTCGTCGGCGGCGAGCGCCGCGGCGACCTGGCCCCACTCCTCGGGGTTGGCCGAGTTCATCGACACGGCGCGGATTCCGGCTCGTTCGGCCGCGCCGATCTGGTCGCGCATCAGGGCGAGCAGGGGCGAGACGATGATCGTCGGCCCCGCTCCCGCCGCTCGGCGCAGGCTGGTCGCGACGAAGTAGACGGCCGACTTCCCCCACCCCGTGCGCTGCACCACGAGGACCCGCCGGCGTCCGTCGACGAGCGCCTCGATCGCCTCCAGCTGGCCGTCGCGGAAGTCGACGTCGTCGCGGCGGACCAGCTGCCGGAGGGCAACGAGGGCGGCGTCGGCGAGGACCGGAGGCGCGCTGAGGGGCATGTCAGCCACCGTATGCGCCGCCACCGACGCGTCGACCGGCCGTCCACAGCCCGCCGCATCGGCCTGGTCATGAAGGCCCCGATTGGTCCAAGGCCCTGGTCCAATCGCTCGTAGTCGTGGCATGGCACCGATCTCGCGTCCAGGTGTGACCGTCGCCCAGGGTGCTGCCCTGACCATCGGCGCGGTGCTCGGCACCGGGGTCATCTCACTCCCCTCCATGGCCGCCCATCGCCGGTTCGGCTGTTGGCCCTCGCCGAGACCCACCACCTCAGGGTGGTCGCTGCCAGAATGGCGTACGTGCCCACCTCCGAGTCGCGTCCGGACCTTTCGAGCGGGGCCGCGCAGCCCTACTGCGTCGACGTGCCCCTGCGCTGGTCCGACATGGACGCCTACGGCCACGTCAACAACGTGCAGTTCCTGCGCCTGCTCGAAGACGCCCGCGTGACCGGGTTCAAGCGGTGGTTCGGCCAGGACCGCGCGCTCCTCGACGAGGGGGTGCTGGTCGCCCGCCACGAGATCGAGTACATCGCGCCGCTCACCTTCCGGCACGCCCCGATCGCCGTCGAGATGTGGTGCACCAAGATCGGCGGGGCGGGTTTCGACCTCGGCTACGACGTGCGCGACCCTGAGGACGTCGGTGTGGGGCACTACGCCAGGGCCGAGACGAGCCTCGTGCTCTACGACTTCGTCGGCGCCCGGCCCCGGCGGATGCGCCCGGACGAGAAGGAGATCCTCTCCGGCCACCGCGGCGACCCCGTGCCGTTCCGCTGGCGCGGACGGTGACGACGCTCCGGCTCGACGCTGTCGGCTACGCGGACTTCAGCACCTTCGTGGCCCGGGCCCGCTCGCTCGACGAGGCCGGGGCGATGCGGCTGCAGGCGGCCGGCGACGTCCTGGCGGCCTACGTCGGCGTGCTGCCCGGCCGCGGGCTGATGGGGGAAGGCGCAGTGGTGGGTCTCCGCATCATGCGGCTCGCCGAGCCGGCTCACCTCGACTCGACGGTCGCGCTGGCCTCACTGACCGACCGGCTGGCCCGCCGCACCGATGACACCGCCGACCGGGGTATGCCTGGAGAGCCCGCACCGGGCGGGCTCGACGTTCCGGCCGCGACCGTCCAGGTGCCGTGGGCGGCGCTGACCCCGCCCCGCTCGGGCTGGGAGCCGGTGGGGTCACTC
>JALZBI010000269.1 GCA_030947565.1 Actinomycetota bacterium | reverse complement strand
TGACCACCTCGGGCACACTGGCGTCGGGCTCGCGCACGAGCAGCGTGTAGAGACCGTCCTGCTCGCCCAGGACGTCGGCGACCGTAGCCGAGCGGCCCGTGAACGCGGCATACCCCCAGTCGGATACGTCAGGTGCGTGCTCGGTGTACCAGGCCTGGTGGGCCCGGAAGAAGCTGCCGACACCGAGGTGGACCAGCCGCACCGGCGCCACCGGCCGCCCTTGATGATCGCGCGAGATCGGTTGCGCCACGCGGTTTCCCCGGGAGGTCGTCACAGCTTGAAGACCTTACGCGGAATGGTCGTGACGAGGTCGACCGCCGTCTCCAGCGCCTCGTCCTCGTCGAGCCGGTGCTCGGTGACGAGCCGGGCGAGGAAGGCGCTGTCCAGGCGGCGGGACATGTCGTGCCGGGCCGGGATCGAGCAGAACGCCCGGGTGTCGTCGATGAACCCGGACGTGCGGTAGAACCCGGTGGTCTCGGTCACGGCCGCCCGGTAGCGGGTGATCGCCTCCGGCGCGTCGAGGAACCACCACGGCACACCGGCATACACCGCGGGGTAGAAGCCGGCGAGGGGGGCGATCTCCCGCGAGAAGGTCGTCTCGTCGACCGTGAACAGGACGAGATGGAACCCCTCGGCGTCGCCGAAGCGCTCGAGCAGCGGCTGCAGCCCACGGGTGAACTCCGTCGCGACGGGAATGTCGTTGCCGCTGTCGGGCCCGTAAGCCGCGTGGGTGGGGCCGTGATGGTTGCGGAAGACACCCGGGTGCAGGGTCATGACCAAGCCGTCGTCCACGGACATCCGCGCCATCTCGACGAGCATGTGCCGCCGCAGGGCTGTCGCCTCCTCGGGCGTCACCGCCCCCCGGAGGGTGGCTGCGTAGATCCGAGCGGCCTCCGTCGCCGGGAGCTCGAGCGTCACCACATCGGTGTGGCTGTGGTCGGCCGAGACCGCTCCGTGGGCCTTGAAGTGGGCCCGCCGTTGGGCCAGGGCCCGGAGGTAGCCGGGGAAGTCGCCGGTGTCCTCGCCCGACGTCTCGGCCAACCTGGCCATGAGCTGGGGGAAGTCCACGCCGATCGGCTCGAGGTAGCGGTCGGGTCGGAAGGTCGGCACGACTCGGCCGTCGAAGCCCTGGTCCTCCGCGATGGCTCGGTGGTGGCGCAGGTCGTCGCACGGGTCGTCGGTGGTCGCGAGCACGTCGATCCCGAAGCTCTTGAAGAGCGCCCTCGGGCGGAACGCCTCCGACGTCAGGCAGCTGGCGATGTGGTCGTACAGGGCGTCGGCGGTCGCGGCGGACGGGCGGTCGGACGTGCCGAACACGTCGATGAGGACGCTCTCCATCCAGTACCGGCTCGGGGTGCCCCGGAAGAGCGGCCAGCGCTCGCAGAACAACCGCCAGGCGCGTCGGGAGCCGGCCTCGTCGAGGGTCGAGGTCCCGACCCCAAGCGCGTCGAGCGGCACGCCGTCAGCGTGGAGGAGCCGGAAGACGTAGTGGTCCGGAGAGATGAGCAGGGACGTCGGGTCGGTGAACGGCACGTCGTGCGCCAGCCACTGCGCAGGCACGTGACCGTGCGGCGACACGATCGGCAGGTCCGCCACCCCCGCGTAGAGGCGCCGCGCGACGGCTCGCACGGCCGGGTCGGTGGGAAACAGGCGGTCGCCGTATGCGTCGGCGTCGGTGGCGCGCGTCATGGACCCATGCTCGCGACCGCCGGGTGGGGACCACCACGAGTTGCCACCAGTTGCCCTGCGAGTGACCCGGGTGTTGCCCCGGGCGGGGACAGCGGCCAGAGTGTTCGGATGACGGCCACGCTCGAACCCTCGCGCGCCTCGGTGGCGGCCCGAGTGGGTGGACCGGATGTCGTGCTCACGGACGACGAGGTCTCCCGCTTCGTGCGGGACCAGCTGGGGGCGCAGGACATCGACGGCAGGAGCGTCTGCATCCTGGTGCCTGACGGCACCAGGACCTGCCCGCTTCCGTTGCTGCTCAAGGCGGTTCACGGGGGGCTGGCCGGGCGGGCGTCGAAGATGACGGTGGTCGTCGCGCTCGGGACGCACGCCGCGATGTCGGAGGAGGCGTTGGCCCGGCACCTCGGCTATCCGCCGGGTGACCTCCAGGCGACCTATCCCGGGTTGACCGTCATGAACCACGAGTGGTGGGACCCGGCGACGTTCGCCCACCTCGGGACGATCCCGGCGGCACGGATGCGGGAGCTGTCCGAGGGGCGCCTCGACCTCGACGTGGCGGTCCGGCTCAACAAGGCGGTCGTCGAGCACGACATCGCCCTCGTCGTCGGCCCGGTGCTCCCCCACGAGGTGGTGGGCATCTCGGGCGGCAACAAGTACTTCTTCCCCGGTGTCGCCGGCCAGGAGATCATCGACATCTCCCACTGGCTAGGGGCGCTCATCACCTCGGCCGAGATCATCGGCACGACGGCGCAGACCCCGGTGCGGGCGCTCATCGACGAGGGCTCGTCGCTCATCCCGGCCGAACGGCTCGCCTTCTGCGTCGTCGGCGCTGAGGGCGGTGACCAGGGCGGCCTCGACCTGCACTCTGTCTCCTTCGGCGACACGATCTCGTCCTGGGCCTCGGCCGCCGAGGTCTGCGCGGCCACTCACGTCACCTATCTCGACGCCCCGGTGAACCGCGTCCTCAGCCTGGTCCCGCCGATGTACGAGGACATCTGGACCGGGGCCAAGGGCTTCTACAAGCTCGAGCCCGTCGTCGCCGACGGCGGGGAGGTCATTCTCTATGCGCCCCACATCTCGACGATCTCGGCCATGCACCCCGAGATCGCCGAGATCGGCTACCACTGCCGCGACTACTTCGTGAAGCAGTGGGACCGGTTCAAGGACGTCCACTGGGGTGTCCTCGCCCACTCCACCCACCTGCGCGGGGCGGGCACGTACGACGCGAAGACCGGCGAGGAGCGGCTCCGGGTGCGGGTGACCCTGGCCACGGGCATACCGGAGGCGGTGTGCCGGGCGGCCAACCTCGGCTACCTCGACCCCGCGAGCGTCGACGTCTCGACCTACGAGGCCGACTCGGAGACCTTGGTCGTCCCGCGGGCCGGCGAGGTGCTCTTCCGCCTGCGCTGACCGGTCGATCCCCGCACGACGAGCGTCACCGGCATGACGATCGGCTGGCGGCTCGGCACCGCCCCCCCGATCACGGCGATGAGGTTGGTGGCGCACGTCATGCCCATGGCCCGCAACGGCGCCGCCACGGTCGTCAGCTCGGGGTCGACGATCTCGCTGAGGATGACGTTGTCGAACCCCACGACGCTGACGTCGCCCGGCACACTGACCCGCGCGCGCCGCAGCCCCTTGATGACCCCGATGGCCACGACGTCGTTGTAGGCGATGACGGCGGTGGGGGAGTGGGCCAGCACCTCGGGAGTGATGTCGAACCCGGCGTGCACGGTCGGGGTCTGGCACGGCCCGACCCGACGGACCCGCAGCTCCAGCTCGTATGCCGCCTCACGCAGCGCCTGCCAGCGCACCCCGTCGGCCCAGCTCGTCTCCGGGCCGGCGACGTAGGTGATCGTGTCGTGGCCGAGCTCGGCGAGGTGTTCCACCGCCCGGCGGGTCCCGCGCGGGTTGTCGGTGATGACGCACGGCACTTCGGGGATGCGCCGGTTGAGGACGATCATCGGCTTCTGCTTGGCGATCATCCGGATCGCGCTGTCGGACATTCGCGAGCTCGCCAGGAGCACGCCGTCCACGGCGCCCAGCTCGCGCTCCGTCCAGTCCCGCTCAAGCTGGGCGTCCTCCTGGGTGTGCGACAGCAGGATGGTGTAGCCCGCCGCCCCGGCCGCGTCGTGGGCCCCGCGAATCAGCTCGGAGTAGAACGGGTTGGTGATGTCAGTGACGACGAGGGCCAGGCTGCGGGTGCGGGTGCGGGTGCCGACGAGCCCCGGCAACGCGGACGAGCGGTAGCCGACCTCTTGAGCGGCCGCGAAGACCCGTTGCGCCGTCTCGGCACTGACCCGGCCCGGCCGGGCGAAGGCCCGAGACACCGTGGACGCCGCGACCCCCGCCACGCGCGCGACGTCGTAGATCGTCGCCCTCGACTCCATGCCCGTCACGCTAGGTCGGTCGAGCCCCCGTGGCAATCGTGGCCCTGTTCCGTGCTTGCGCTCCGCCCGGCCTAAGGTCGCTATGTGCAGACCACGGAGAAGTCCACGGCGGCGACGGCACTGGTGCGCGATGTCGGTGACGAGGGCGACCTCGCCGCGGCCCAGCAGCTCGACGACGTCGTGGCGTCGCTGCATAAGCCGCGCCGGATCGTCAGCATGGTCAAGGCTGGTGCCTCCACCGTCGGCATCGGCATCTCGGGTGGTGTGCCGGTGCC
>JALZBI010000043.1 GCA_030947565.1 Actinomycetota bacterium | reverse complement strand
CCCCGACGCTCCCCAACCCGCCCTCGGCCCGTAGGAGGATGCCATCACCGACTCCACCGTGACGGACCGTGCCCCGGCCCCGGCCGGCGGCACGGCTCCAGCCGTCGAGCTGCACGGCATCACCAAACGCTTCCCGGGCGTCGTCGCCAACCAGGACGTCGAGATCACGGTGGCCCGGGGCACGGTGCACGCGATCGTCGGTGAGAACGGCGCTGGCAAGTCGACCCTTATGAAGATCCTCTACGGCGTGCAGCAGCCCGACGAGGGGACGATCGCGGTCAACGGCACGACGCTGACGCTGCGCAGCCCCACCGACGCGATCAAGGCCGGCATCGGCATGGTCTTCCAGCACTTCATGCTCGCGGACAACCTCACGGTGCTTGAGAACGTCGTCCTCGGGGCCGAGAAGCTGCACGGCATCGGTGACGACGCCCGGCGCACGATCGTCGACATCTCGAAGGCCTACGGGCTCGGTGTCGACCCCGACGACCTCGTGGCCGACCTGGGGGTGGGCCAGCGGCAGCGGGTCGAGATCCTCAAGGTGCTCTACCGGGGAGCCAAGATCCTCATCCTCGACGAGCCCACCGCCGTCCTGGTGCCGCAGGAGGTCGCCGAGCTGTTCGACAACCTGCGCGAGCTGAAGTCCGAGGGTCTCACCGTCATCTTCATCTCGCACAAGCTCGACGAGGTGCTGTCCGTCGCCGACGAGATCACCGTCATCCGCCGAGGGACGACGGTCAAGAGCAACGTCGACCCGCACACCGTCAACGCCCGTCAGCTCGCCGAGCTCATGGTCGGGTCGGAGCTGCCCTCGCCCAGCACCGAGGAGTCGACGGTCACCGACCGGCCGGTCCTCGACATCCAGCACGTGACGGTCGAGGGTGCGCGGGGCAACCGCCGCATCCTCGACGACGTGTCGCTCACCATCCACGCCGGCGAGGTGCTCGGTATCGCCGGGGTCGAGGGCAACGGCCAGGCCGAGCTCGTCGAGGTGGTCATGGGTATGCGTGAGCCGTCCAGCGGGGTGATCACCCTCGACGGCGTCGACATCTCCGACTGGCAGGTCCGCGAGATCCGGGAGGCGGGCGTCGGGTACATCCCCGAGGACCGGCACCGGCACGGCATGCTCCTCGACGCACCGCTCTGGGAGAACGTCGTCCTCGGCCACCAGACCCAGGACCCCAACCTGCGCAGCGGGGGCCTGGTCAACGCCAAGGCGGCCAAGGCCGACACCGAGCGCATCGTCAAGGACTACGACGTGCGCACGCCGTCGATCTTCGTCACCGGGGCCTCGCTCTCCGGTGGCAACCAGCAGAAGCTCATCATCGGCCGCGAGATGAGCCACCACCCCAAGGTGCTGCTGGCCGCCCACCCCACCCGCGGCGTCGACGTCGGCGCGCAGGCGGCGATCTGGGACCACATCAAGCGGGCTCGCCGCGACGGGCTGGCGGTGCTGTTGATCTCGGCCGACCTCGAGGAGCTCGTCGGTCTCTCCGACACGGTCCGGGTCATCCTGCGCGGCGCGCTCAGCGGGCCCTTCGACCCCGACACGGTGACCCGTGAGGAGCTGGGCGCGGCGATGACCGGGGCCGGCGCGCATACCGAGGGGGAGGCTCGATGAGCCGCATCGACCCACGCCGGGTCGCCCTGGGCCTGGCGGCGCCGCTGCTGGCGATCGTCGTCGCCTTCGTGGTGACCTCGCTGATCCTGCTCGTGGCCAACGACCCCGTGGCCGACGTGTGGCGTCAGCTGATCAAGGTGCCGCTGCCGCGGCAGTTCATCGCGATCCTCAACGCCGGCACCGTCTACTACCTGTCGGCCATCGCCGTGGCCATCGGGTTCCGGATGAACCTGTTCAACATCGGCGTCGACGGGCAGTACCGTGTCGCGGCGTTCGCCGCCGCGGTCTTCGCGGGCCAGGCCTGGCTCCCGGGCCCGCTCAACATCGTCGTCTCACTGCTCGTGGCCATGGCCGCCGGAGGACTCTGGGCGGGGATCGCGGGTCTGCTCAAGGTGACCCGGGGCGTCAGCGAGGTCATCTCGACGATCATGCTCAACGCCATCGCGACGTTCCTCGTCTCATTCCTGCTCAGCAAGGCGGCCGCCCGGGTCGAGGGCAGCAACGCCGTCAGCACCAAGCCGATCCCCGAGTCGTCGCGCGTGCCGGGCATCTCGCTCGACGGGATCATCGCCACGCCCAACAAGGTCTACGGCCTGATCCTGCTGGCCGTCGTCGTCGGTGTCCTCTACTGGTTCGTCCTCAGTCGCACCCGCTTCGGGTTCGACCTGCGCGCCACCGGGCGCTCCGAGAGCGCGGCGGTGGCGAGCGGCGTCAAGGTCAAGCGGATGGTCCTCACCTCGATGGTCATCTCCGGCGCGGCCGCCGGCCTGGTCGGCATGCCGCTGCTGTTCGGCCAGGACTACGCCTACGGCGACACCTTCCAGTCCGGACTCGGGTTCGCTGGCATCGCCATCGCCCTGCTTGGACGCAACAACCCGGTCGGCATCGCGTTCGCCGCGCTGCTGTGGGCCTATCTCGACGCCCAGGCCAACGGGCTGCAGATCAACGCCGGCGTCTCCGACCGGCTGGTCCTCGTCATCCAGGGCGTCATCGTGCTCTCCGTCGTCATCGCCTACGAGATCGTGCGCCGGGCCGGGGTCGCGATGGAGCAGCGCCACGTCGCGTCGCAGCTGGCCGCCGCCCGGAACCCGGCGCCCGAGAAGGAAGGGGCCACGGCATGAGTGACGCCGGCCTCACCCTCGACGCCGACGTCGAGACCCGACCGCCGCGGACCAGGCGGCGACCGCGCTGGTTCTGGTTCGCTGTCGTGGGCGGCGCGATCGCCGTCCTGGCGACGGTGCGGGTGATCACCGGCGCCGACGACATCGACTCCTCCGGAGCGCTGATGGCCGCCGTCGGCCTGGCCATGCCGATCGGGCTGGCCGGTCTCGGCGGTCTTTGGAGCGAGCGCGCCGGCGTCGTCAACATCGGGCTCGAGGGGATGATGATCCTCGGCACGTGGGGCGGCGCGTTCTTCGGTTACCACTTCGGTCCCTGGGCCGGCATCTTCGGCGCCGTCCTCCTCGGCGTCATCGGCGGCGCCATCCACGCCGTGGCGACGGTGATCTTCGGCGTCGACCACATCGTCTCTGGTGTCGCGATCAACCTGCTGGGCGCCGGCGCCGGCGCCTATCTGGCCGTGCGGACGTTCAGCAACCTGCCGGGCGGTGGCCCCACGCAGTCACCGCCGTTGCAGCAGCTGCCCTTCATCAGCGTCCCGGGGTTCTCCGACGCGCTGGGCTCGATCGAGAAGGACCAGTGGTGGGTGGTCGCCGACCTCGCCGCGATCCTGCGCGCCCTGACGACCAACCTCAACGTGCTGACGATCATCGCCGTCGGCCTTCTGGTGCTCTCCTGGTGGGTGCTGTGGCGGACCCCCTTCGGGCTGCGGCTCCGGTCGTGCGGCGAGGCGCCGCAGGCCGCGGAGACGTTGGGCGTCAACGTGATCCGCTACAAGTTCCTGGCGGTGCTCATCTCCGGTGGCCTCGCGGGGCTGGCCGGCGGGTTCCTCGTCCTCGTTGCGTCGAACCTCTACCGCGAGGGCCAGACCGGAGGCCGGGGCTACATCGGCCTCGCCGCCATGATCTTCGGCAACTGGCGCCCCGGTGGCCTCGCCAGCGGTGCCGCTCTCTTCGGCTACGCCGACGCCGTGCAGCTGCGCGGCGGCGGCGACGTGGTGCGGGCCTACCTGCTCCCCTTCGCTATCGGCTTGGTGGCCTGGGGCGTCTGGCAGCTCGTGCGGCGTCGACAGGGCAAGCCCGTCGTCGGCGTGGTCAGTGTCGTCATGGGCATCCTCGCGTTCCTGTGGTTCTTCCTCACCTCGCAGGTGCCCAACGAGTTCACGGGCATGACGCCCTACGTCGCGACCCTCCTCGTGCTCGCCTTCGCCGCCCAACGGTTGCGCCCGCCGGCCGCCGACGGGCAGATCTACCGCAAGGGCGAGGCCAGCTGATGGCGGAGCAGGTCGACTGGGCCGCGTTGCGCGCGGCGGCGATCGACGCCATGGCGCAGGCGTACGCGCCCTATTCCCACTTTCCCGTCGGGGTGGCCGGGCTCGTCGACGACGGCCGGGTCGTCACCGGGTGCAACGTCGAGAACGCCGCCTACGGGGTCGCCCTCTGCGCCGAGTGCGGGATGGTGTCGCAGCTGCACATCACCGGAGGTGGTCGGCTCACCGCGGTGGTCTGCGTCGGCGGCGACGGCGAGCTGCTCATGCCCTGCGGCCGTTGCCGTCAGCTGTTGTGGGAGAACGGCGGCGCGGTATGCCGCCTGCTCACCCCCGAGGGCGAGCTGCCGATGAGCGCGGTGCTGCCGCAGGCCTTCGGCGCCGACGACCTCGACGCTGCAGCGGCCCGCCCGCCGGCCTGACCGGCAGTCCCCCCTCCCCACCGGACTCACGTGTGAGTCCGGTCGGGTTTTCTGGGGTCCGAGCCGGTTCCGCTGTCAGTGAATCGGCACCCGGACCCCGCACCGTCGCGGCTCCGGTCGGCCATGATGACGGGATGAGTGAGCCCTTCGACGCCGTCGACGTCATCACCACCAAACGCGACCGCGGTGAGCTGAGCGACGGCCAGATCGACTGGGTCGTCGACGCCTACACCCGGGGCGTGGTCGCCGACGAGCAGATGTCGGCGCTCGCGATGGCGGTGCTGCTCAACGGGATGCAGCGCCGCGAGATCGCCCGGTGGACCGCGGCCATGATCGCGTCGGGGGAGCGGATGGACTTCTCGTCGTTGTCGCGCCCGACGGCCGACAAGCACTCGACCGGTGGTGTGGGCGACAAGATCACCCTGCCCCTCGCCCCTCTCGTCGCCGCCTGCGGGGTGGCCGTACCGCAGCTGTCGGGACGCGGGCTCGGTCACACCGGCGGCACGCTCGACAAGCTCGAGTCGATCCCCGGCTGGCGCGCGGCCCTCAGCACCGCCGAGATGCTGCGCCAGCTCGAGGACGTGGGCGCGGTGATCTGCGCCGCCGGCGACGGTCTCGCCCCGGCGGACAAGAAGCTGTATGCGTTGCGCGACGTCACCGGCACGGTCGAGGCCATCCCCCTCATCGCCAGCTCGATCATGAGCAAGAAGATCGCCGAGGGCACCGGAGCGTTGGTGCTCGACGTCAAGGTCGGGTCGGGCGCGTTCATGAAGAACGTCGACCAGGCCCGCGAGCTGGCCGAGACGATGGTCGCGCTCGGCACCGACGCGGGTGTCAGGACCGTGGCCCTACTGACGAACATGCAGACCCCGCTGGGTCTCACCGCCGGAAACGCCCTGGAGGTGCGGGAATCCGTGGAGGTGCTCGCCGGTGGAGGCCCTGAGGACGTCGTCGAGCTCACCCTCACGCTGGCCCGCGATATGCTCGCCGCGGCGGGACGCGACGATGTCGACCCCGCCGACGCCCTGGCCGACGGCCGCGCGATGGACGTCTGGCGGCGCATGATCCAGGCTCAAGGTGGCGACCCGGATGTGCAGCTGCCCGTCGCTCGCGAGACCTATGAGGTGCTCGTCCCGGCCGACGGGGTGCTGACCCAGCTCGACGCCTACCAGGTCGGGGTGGCCGCCTGGCGGCTCGGTGCGGGCCGTGCCCGCAAGGAGGACCCGGTGCAGGCCGGTGCCGGCATCGAGATCCACGCCAAGCCCGGCGCGACGGTGCGCGGAGGTGACCGGCTGCTGACCCTGCACACCGACGAGCCGGAGCGGTTCGCGCGGGCACTGAAGGTGCTCGACGGGGCGTTCTTCATCGCCCCGCACGGGTCGCGGCCCGACCTGCTGCCCCTGGTGGTCGAGCGCGTCGGGTGACGCCGAGACCTCCCGCCGCCTGCGCCTAAGGTGGTCGGCATGCCGCAGCTCATCGCCGCTCCCACCCGCATCCCCGTGCCCGGGGGGAAGGTCATCGACGAGTACGTCGGGGGCGTCAACACCCCGGACACACCGCTGCCCGAGTCGGTGTCGGTGGCCCACATGGTCGCGCCGGCCCGCTGGTCGGAGCCGTTCCAGACCCCCGAGTTCGGCGAGGTCACGCTGGTGCTCAAGGGACTGGTCCGGGTCGACCACGACGGTGGCGTCCTCGAGGTGGCCGCCGGTCAGTCGGTCATCACCGGTGCGGGCGAACGGGTCCGCTACTCCACCGGTGACGAGGGTGCCGAGTACGTCGCCATCTGCCTCCCGGCGTTCGACCCGGAGAAGGCGCACCGCGATGACGACTGAGCCGACCACCGGGCCAACCACCGGGCCTCTGACCCCTGACGTCCTGCGGGCGGCTCCGAAGGTGCTCCTGCACGACCACCTCGACGGGGGGCTGCGTCCGCAGACGATCATCGAGCTCGCCACCGGCGACGCTGAGGTCGAGCCGCCCGCGTCTGACGCCGAGGGGCTGGCCCGGTGGTTCCGGGACAACGCCGACTCCGGCTCGCTCGTGCGCTATCTGGAGACCTTCGACCAGACGCTGTCGGTGATGCAGACCGAGGAGGGGCTGTTCCGGGTCGCCTCCGAGGCGGCGCAGGACCTCGCGGCCGACGGGGTCGTCTACGCCGAGAGCCGGTATGCGCCGGAGCAGCACCTCCAGCGCGGCCTCACCCTCGAGCAGGTGGTCGAGGCGGTGAACGCCGGCTTCCGAGAAGGAGAACGGCTCGCCGTCGAGGCGGGGACCCCGATCCGGGTCACCTCCCTGGTCACCGCGATGCGGCATGCGGCGAACAGCCGCGAGATCGCCGAGCTGGCGGTCGCCTACCGCGACGACGGGGTGGCCGGGTTCGACATCGCCGGCGCGGAGGCGGGCTATCCGCCGACCCGCCACCTCGCTGCGTTCGAGTACCTGCGCCGCGAGAGCGCCCACTTCACCATCCACGCCGGCGAGGCGTTCGGGCTCAAGAGCATCTGGGAGGCCATCCAGTGGTGCGGCGCCGACCGGCTCGGCCATGGCGTGCGCATCGTCGACGACATCACGGTAGAGGGAGCCCCGTTCCCCGAGTGGCTCGACCGGGCCGCGGCCGACGGGCTGACGTCGCTCGCCGACGTCGACCTCGACACCGTCGACCTCGGTCTGCTCGCCGCCTACGTGCGCGACGCCCGCATCCCGCTCGAGATGGCGCCGAGCAGCAACCTCCAGACCGGCGCCGCCCGGTCCATCGGCCTGCACCCCATCTCGTTGCTCAAGCGGCTCCGGTTCCGGGTCACGCTCAACACCGACAACCGGCTGATGAGCGACACGTCGATGTCGCGGGAGGCGGGCCTGCTCATCGACGAGGCGGGGTGGACCATGGCCGACCTGCGCTGGGTGACGATCAACGCGATGAAGTCCGCCTTCGTCGCCTTCGACCAGCGCCTCGCCCTCATCGACGGCACGATCAAGCCGGGGTACGCCGCCTACGGGATCGGTTCTTGAGCCGAGGTCCGGCGCCCGACCGGGCGGCGCCTAGCTCAGCCGGTCGGGGGCCGTCAGCCGGCGGCGCAGGCTGGCGTCACGGGCCAGCCGGTCGGCGTCCCGGCGGCGACGGTCGGCGAGGACCGCGGCGAGGACGTACTCCGGGTGGTTGCCGCCCGGCGGCGGCGGTGACACGTAGAGGCTCATCTCGCCCAGCAGCCTGCGGCCCATCTCGTCGCGGGATGCGGGGGTCATCGTACGGGCGGCCGGGAGGAACGTGCGCACCGCCATGGCCAGGTCGTCGGGCAGCTGGGTGATGTCGGCGCTCATGGCCCACGAGGCGAGGTGCGGCGGCATCGGCACGGGCGGCGGCAGCTGCGCCGTGACCCGGTCGCGGACGACGTAGGTGCCGGCGACCATGTCACCGAGCCGCTTGCCCTTCTTGCTCATCAACGACGCGATGATGGCGGGCACGCCCCACAACAGGTAGACCTCGACCACGCCCAGCAGACCGCGAGTCAGGGCGTGGCGGAACGTGATCGGGCCGGCGTCGTCACGCACCGTCCGAAGGCCGGCGGCCATCTTGCCGAGGCTCCGGCCTCGGGTCAGGGTCTCCATGGTGATGGGGTAGCCCAGCCAGGCGACGAGGAAGCAGACGAGCAAGGTGGCCGCGACCAGCGCGTCGTCGAGCTGGCGCGACAGGGCGCTGCCGGCCGACACGAGGGTGAACGTCACCACCCAGACGAGCGTGTAGTCGAGGAACCCCGAGAGGATGCGGGAGCCGATCGAGGCCGGCGGCAGGTCGAGGGCGACCGCCTCGCCGGTGACGAAGTCGTCGTCACCCACCCCGACGGTCGCGCTGCTCACCGGGTCATCGTAGGTGAGCGTCCGCACCGGCCCAGGAGGTTCGGGGAAGGGCGCCGGGGTCACGGCCGGCCGCATACAGTGACCGCGTGGACCTCGACGCCTACGTGCTCGCGCACCAGCACGAGTGGTCGCGCCTGCACGAGCTGTCGTCCAAGCGGGGCAAGCTCACCGGGGCCGAGGGCGACGAGCTGCTCGACCTCTACCAGCGGGTCGCCACGCACCTGTCTGAGGTCCGCACCCGCTCGCCGGAGCCGACCCTGGTGGCCCACCTGTCGTCGCTGCTCGCGGCCGCTCGGCTGCGGTCGGCCGGCACGCGGACCCTGAGCTTCGACGACGTCACGGGGTTCTTCACCGACACCTTCCCGGCCGCGCTCTACCGGGCCCGCCGCTGGTGGCTCTGGACGATGGTGCTCAACGTCGTCGTCGCCTGGGTCATCGGGTGGTGGTTCGTCAACAACCCCGACGTCGAGTCGTCGCTGCTGTCGCCGCAGGAGGTCGACCAGCTGGTCAACGGCGACTTCGCCTCCTACTACAGCGAGTATGCCGCGGGCAGCTTCGCCCTCAAGGTCTGGACCAACAACGCCTGGATCGCGGCGCTCTGCATCGCCCTCGGGGTGCTCGGCGTTCCCGTCATCGCCCTGCTGCTGCAGAACATCCTCAACGTCGCCCTCATCGGCGGGCTCATGTGGGCCCACGACCGGGCGGGCCTGTTCTTCGGTCTGATCCTGCCGCACGGGATGCTCGAGCTGACCGCGGTGTTCGTGGCGGCCGGTGTGGGGCTGCGGCTGTTCTGGTCGTGGATCGAACCCGGCCCCCGTCGCCGGCTGGACGCGTTGGCGCAGGAGGGCCGGGCGGCGATGTCGATCGCCCTCGGGCTCGCCGTCGTGCTGCTCGTCAGCGGGGTCATCGAGGCGTTCGTCACCCCGTCGCCACTGCCCACCTGGGCCCGGATCACCATCGGGTTCCTCGCCTGGAGCTCGTTCCTGTCCTACGTGTTCACCGTGGGCCGGTGGGCGGCGCGGCGTGGGCGCACCGGCGACGTCGAGGCCCGCGACGCCGGCGACCTCGCCCCGATCGTCGGCTAGCGTCGCCCCGGACCGGCTAGACGAGCAGCTCGACGTCGCGCCGGGCCAGGGTGAGGATGTCGTCAGCGACCGCCATCAGCGTGGACTGGTGCGGGCCGGTCGCCGCAAGGAGCTCGGTCATGTTGATGGTGTCGACGCAGACCAGGCAGGCGGCGACCTCGACGAAGCCCAGGTACTGATGCTGCTGGTCGTGGCTCAGGTCGGTCCAGGCGGCGGGTCCGGACGGGAGCTGCGCCTGCCAGCGAGCCAACGCATGGCCGCCGTGGACCGCGATATAGCTCAGGCGCTCGGTGGCCCGGCCCAGGATGTCCATGACGGCGTCGAAGCCGCGTTCGGTCGCGGCGAGGTTGGCCTCGGCCTGGCCCAGCTCGAGGCGCAGCTGCTCGTTCTGGCGACGGCTGCGGCGGGCCAGCCACATGAGGGTGGTCGCGGCGAACAGGGGTGACGCGGCCGAGGCCAGGAAGCCGGTCAGCATCGCCCCGGCGGCGAACCCCGTCGCGTCGGCTCGTGGGCTGCCGCCGACCAGCAGGGCCCGGGTGGCCCGTGCTATGGCCCCGGGGGTGGCGCCGACCGGGTGTTCCGGGAGGGCGGCGATCGGTGCGGGGACCAGGATGGCCGTGGCGACGACGGCGTTGTAGGCGGCCTCTGGGTCGGCCTCGTCGGCGGCCGCAGTGGCGCCGGCGCCCGAGCCGAGCGTCGCCGCGATGCCGTAGGCCACCACCTGACGCCGCAGCGAGGCCTCGGCGGCCGGCCCGGCGGGGGGCTCCTCGCCGGCTGTGCTGCCGTGGGAACGGGTATGCGGCGCAGGGAGGCCGCCGATGGTCCGGACGGCGCCGACGAGCGCGAGGAAGAACTCGTCGCGCGCACGGTCGTGAGCGGCGTTGAAGGCCGACGCCTGCCTGGCCGCCTCGGCGTTGCGCCGCTCGAAGTCGTTCTGGATGCGGCGCAGCCGGTCCTTCGTGGACTCACGGTCGGGGGCGGCGCGCGGGGTGCCGCCCGACTCGCCGGCCACACCGCGGCTCGGGGACGGGTGGGGCGGTTCGACGTTCGTGGTCGAGGACCGCCCCGCGCTCCGGGCCTCCAGCTCGCGCACCGTGACGCCGAGTGCGCTGGCGATGCCCTCCAGGCGCCGGGGGCCAGGGCGCGTGACCCCGTTCTCGATGCGTGACATCGAGACTCCGGCGCCCGTGCGGTATCCCGCCTGTCGGCCCAGCTCCTCCTGGCTGAGCCTGGGGGCACGGGCCTCGCGCAGCTCCCGGATCACCTGACCCAGGCCGTGCCTCGAGGACTGCATGGGCCTAACTTAGCATCCGTCACGCCCACCCAGTGGGACTTAGCGCGTCGCGATTGACTAAGTTGCTAAGTCGTCGTAACGTCGCAGGCATCAGGGGTGAACGACATCCCTCCGACGGTGGGAGACACCGATGGCGCGGATCAACATCAACGAGTTCAGTGGCCAGGCCGGCGGCGTCGCCTACCGGGTCAACCAGGTACGCACCGACCCGGCGGTCGTCAAGGCGGCACAGGACGCCTGGACCGACGTCAAGGACGCCCGCCGCTCCTGCTCCGTGCTGGCGCGCGAGGCCAACGCCTCGTGGCAGCGCTCACG
>JALZBI010000042.1 GCA_030947565.1 Actinomycetota bacterium | reverse complement strand
CGATCGAGCCGACGAAGATCCAGGCGTCGCACCAGAAGTACCAGCGCGGAGCGGGCCAGCTGGCGCCCACGATGGCGAACACCTGCTGCACGACGACAACCCCCAGCAGCCAGCCGACCACCATCGTCAGCCGCTCGCGGGACGTCGCCCAGCGCGGCACGATCGCCGGGGCCGAGGACCCGCGGTCGGAGAGCTGACGCACCTGGTTCCAGCGGTACCAGCCGTAGACACTGGTGATGATGAAGAAGATCTGCCGCCCCGACTGCCCGAACAGCGGCGCCCGCCCGTCGGCCTGGTCGAACGTCACGGTGATGTAGACGAAGAAGAGCAGGACGTTGCCGACGATGCCGACCGGCCAGGCCCAGGTGCGGCGCACGAGTCCACCGACAGCGGACCCGAGTCCGAACAGGACGCCGATGAGCTCGAGCCAGTGCAGCTCGTAGCCCCCGACGGGGATGCTGGCCTCGTACAGCCATCGCAGCAGGTCCATGGTCGTGCTCCTTCGTCGTTCCCTCGTGCTCAGCCGGGTGGTGGTGGTGGTGCCGGTGGCGAGCTCCGGGAGTGACGGGGTCCGTGAGGCAACCAGCCCGTATGCGTCGCACCCCTGCTGAGGTGCCGCACCGCATACCTGAAGTCGCCGACGCGAACGCCGAAAGGACTGACGGGCCAGGCCTCCTGGCCGAACCTGTCGATCCTGAACGTGCGCCTACCATCCGGACTTTCACCGTCGGTCCCGGAGTTTCACCAGGTCCACCGGCCGCTGGCTGCGGCCGGGTCGCGGACTGTCACCGCCGGTTCGGAGTTACACCGACCCCGGAGCACGTCAGGCAGCAGTATGCCACGGGTCCCTCGGGCTCAGCCGTGCCGGTGGCCGGCCGCCAGGTCGCGCAGCTCCTTGATCCGGCCGGCCACGTCGTCCTTGCCGTAGACGGCCGAGCCGGCGACGAAGACGTCGGCACCGGCCGCCGCGCACTGCTCGATGGTCGCGGCGCTCACCCCGCCGTCGACCTGGATCCAGACCTCGCCGCCGAACCGGCGGACCGAGTCGCGGACCGCCCGCACCTTGGGCATCTGGTCGGCCATGAACGACTGGCCGCCGAAACCGGGCTCGACGGTCATGACGAGCACCATGTCGAGGTCGGGCAACAGGTCCTCGTAGGGCTCCCAGGGGGTTCCGGGCTTGAAGGCCATCCCCGACCGGGCGCCGATTCCTCGCAGCGTGCGCGCCAGCGCCCGCGGGTCGGCCGCCGCCTCCACGTGGAAGGTCACCGACTCGGCACCGGCCTCCGCGTAGCCGGGAGCCCACCGGTCGGGGTCGTCGATCATGAGGTGGCAGTCCAGGGGAAGCGGGCTCACCCGTCGCAGGGCCTCCACGACCGGCAGGCCGATGGTCAGGTTCGGCACGAAGTGGTTGTCCATGACGTCGACGTGCACCCAGTCGGCACTGCTGATCTCCTTGACCTCCGCCTCGAGGTTGGCGAAGTCGGCGGAGAGGATGCTCGGCGAGATCTGCACCCCGCCACCCTAGGAGGACGGTGTGGCGCGGCGGCGAAGCAGGGCGAAGAACATCCCGTCGGTCTCGTGCCGGTGCGGCCACAGCTGGACGAACGGCCCCACGCCCACGCCGTCGATCGCCCGCCCACCGCGGTCCACGAACAGCCCTGTGGCGTCAACGATCTCGACGTCGGAGCGCTTCTTGACGACGTCGGAGACGACGAACTTCGTCTCGCTCAGGTGGGGGCTGCACGTGGCGTAGCCGATGACGCCACCGGGCTTGGTCGCGTCGATGGCGCCGGCAAGCAGGTCACGCTGAAGCGCGGCGAGCGCGGGCACGTCGGACGGGTCGCGGCGCCACCGGGCCTCGGGGCGGCGGCGGAGGGCGCCGAGCCCGGTGCACGGGGCGTCGACCAGCACCCGGTCATAGGCGCCGGGCTCGTCTTCCCCGATCTCCCGCCCGTCGCTCTCCCGGACGACGACCTGCCCCCGCCGTCCGGCCGCCACCGCAGCGGACAGGGTCGACCGCACGAGGTTGGCCCGGTGGTGGCTGATCTCGTTGGCCACCAGGTCGGCCCCGCGCTCCACCGCCAGACCGGCGAGCAGTCCGGCCTTCCCGCCCGGCCCGGCGCACAGGTCCAGCCAGCGCTCAGGCCCCGGACCGGTGTCGACGGTGTTGGCGGTGTTGGCGGTGTCGACGGTGTCGACGGTGTCGACGGTGTCGACGGTGGCCGCCGCCAGCGCCAGCGCGACGAGCTGCGACCCCTCGTCCTGCACCGCGGCCCGTCCGTCCCGCACGGCCGGGAAGGCGCCGGGGTCGCCGCGATCGAGCAGCACCGCCGTCCGCGCCAGTGGCGCCGGCTCCGCGCCATCACCGAGCAGGTCGTCGACCGAGGCCAGGCCGGGTCGTGCGGCCAGCGTGACGTGGGCGGGCCGGTTGTCGGCGTCCAGCAGGGCGACGAGCTCAGCGTCCACCGTTGCGGCTGTGGCGGTTCCGTGCCCGAGAAGCGCGGCGCGCAGTGCTTTCACCACCCACTCGGGGTGGCTGCTGCGGACCGCGAGCGCAGCGACAGGGTCAGTGCCGGCCGGCGACACCGCGTCGAGCCAGGCCGCACGGTCGCGCTCGGCGACCCGCCGCAGCACGGCGTTGACGAAGCCCGACGCCCCGATGCCGTTGACCTGTCGCGCCAGGGCGACCGTCTCGTCCACGGCGGCGTGCGTCGCGACACGCATGCCGAGCAGCTGGTGCACACCAAGCCGCAGCGTGTCCAGGACGGGCGGGTCGATGCTGTCCGCGGCACGCTTCGCCGCCACGGCCACGACCGCGTCGTAGAACCCCCGCATCCGCGTCGCGCCGTAGGTGAGCTCGGTCGCGAACGCCGCATCGCGACCGTCGATCCCCCTGCTGCGCAACACCTTGGGGAGCTCCAGGTTGGCGTATGCACCCTCGGCGACGGCCCGCATGACGGTGTAGGCCGCGAGCCGCACCGGGTCACCCCGACGGGCGCGCTCAGCGGGGCGCTGCGCCGACCGTGCGGGTGCTCGCCGCGGTGGACGGCGCGCCTCAGCCATCGCCGAACCCCTCACCCTCAGCGACCCGTATGCCGCGAGCCCAGTCGGCCGCAGCCATGGCCTTCTTGCCGTGGGCCTGGACGACGGTGAGCCGAACAGCCCCGGAGCCGGTGGCGACGAGGACGTCACGCTTCGAGACGAGCAACGTCCCCGGCGGTGCGCCGGCCGGCGGCTCGGCCAACGGCTCCACCGGCTGGACCTTGAGGCGCTCGCCGCGGAAGGTCGTCCAGGCACCGGGGTTCGGCGTGCAGCCGCGGACCCGCCGGTCGACGACGTGAGCCGGGAGGGACCAGTCGACCCGGGCGTCGTCCACGGTGAGCTTCGGGGCGAGCGAGACCCCGTCCGCCGGCTGCGGCCGGGCCGCCAGGGTGCCCGACTCCAAGCCGTCCATCGTCGCGACCAGCAGCCCCGCACCCGCGACCGCCAACCGGCAGAGGAGGTCGCCGCTGGTGTCACGCGGATCCACCGTCTCGGTCATCGTGCCCAGCACCGGGCCGGTGTCGAGGCCCTGCTCGATGACGAACGTCGAGGCTCCCGTCACGTCGTCGCCGGCCATGATCGCCCGCTGCACCGGTGCGGCCCCGCGCCAGGCGGGCAGCAGGGAGAAGTGGAGGTTCACCCAGCCGTGGCGTGGGATGTCCAGCGCGGACCGCGGCAGGAGGGCCCCGTAGGCCACCACCGGGCAGGCGTCGGGCGCGAGCGCCCGCAGCTCCGACTGGAAGGCGGGGTCCCGGGGGCTCGCCGGGGTGAGCACGGGCATACTCAACGCCTCGGCCCGGACCCGGACCGGCGACGGCACCAGGGCCCGACCCCGCCCGGCCGGCGCGTCGGGCCGGGTGACCACGGCGACGACGTCGTGGGTGGAGGCCGCCAGCGCCTCGAGGCTGGGGATGGCGACCTCGGGCGTACCGGCGAGGACCAACCGCACTACATGCCCCGCCCGAAGGTCGAGTGGGGGCTCAGCCGGACGGTCGGCGCCGGACCGCCGGCCCACTCCACCTCGCGGATGGCCTTCAACGCCAGCTTGCGCTGCTCGGGGTCCATCCGGTCGATGAAGAGCACACCCTCGAGGTGGTCGGTCTCGTGTTGGAAGCAGCGGGCCAGCAGCTCCGACCCCTCGACGAGCACCGGCTCCCCGAACATGTCCTGGCCCTTGGCGACAGCCCGCAGCGCGCGGGGGGTGTCATAGGTCAGCCCGGGGAACGAGAGGCACCCCTCCGGTCCGTTCTGCTGCTCCTCGGAGAGATCGAGCACCGGGTTGACGATGTGTCCGAGCTCGCCCTCCACGAACCAGGTGAACACCCGCAGACCCACCCCGATCTGAGGGGCGGCGAGACCGGCACCGGGAGCGTCGACCATGGTCTCGGTGAGGTCGCCGACAAGCTGGCGCAGCTCGCGGTCGAAGTCGACGACCTCGTCGGCCCGGGTGCGCAGAATGGGGTCTCCGAACAGGCGGATGTCCTGGATCGACACGGGGCAGAGCTCTTTCGACGGGGACCGGGCGCCCAAGTCTAGGCATGCCCGGCGGCTCCGACGGGTGGCGCCGTGGCCGTCGCGCGAACGGGGCTCAGCCCAGGACCGCCGCGAGCAGGGGGGCGTCCCGGTCCTTCACCGACAGCATGCGGCGGTCGTCCGGGTCGACGGCGATGGGCCACGAGATGCCAAGAGCGGGGTCGAGCGGCGAGACCGCGAGACCGGCCATCCCAGGAACCCACTCGGCACTGAAGCCGTAGAGGTACTGGGTGCCGTTCTCGAGCGCCTGGAAGCCGTTGCCGACCCCCGAGGGCACGACGACCTGTACGCCGGGCACCAGGTCGAGGGTGACGACGACGCCCGCCGTCGGAGAGTCCTTCCGCAGGTCGACGTAGGCGCCGAACGCTGCACCGGCCACGACGGTGACGACCTTGGTCATGGCCTCGGCATGCATACCGCGAACGCCACCGCGGCCGGTCTCGGTGACGTTGAGCTGCAAGAACGGCCCCAAGTCGGGCAGACCGGCCTCGGACCAGGAGGACTGCCGGTAGAACTCGCGGACGGTGCCGCGCTCCTCCGTGACCTGCTTCAGCGTGACGACCGTGAGCTCCCTGACCGCCGTGTCGGCGACCTGCATCGGGATGACCTCTGGGTAGCCCACGAGGCCGCAGCCTAACCGTCCGCCACCGTCCGGCCCGCGGCGTCGTCCTTGGCGGGCCCGCCGAATCGGGCCAGCCCCACGGCTCCTGAGAGCGCCAGAGCGAAGCCCAGGACGGCGTACGCCTCAGCGCCTCCCAGGGGTCGGTCCCCGCAGACGACCACCCCGAGGAGTGCCCCGACGACGGCCTCGGTCGAGACCGTCGCGGCGGTGACCGTCACCACCGACGCCCGCTGCAGGGCGGTGGCCGAGATGAGCAGCCCGAGCAGCCCCGCGACGCCCATGGCCCAGGCGGCCGGGTCGGTGCCGAGGGCCAGCGGGTGGAAGTCGAGGACGACCCTCCCGCCGAGGGCGAGGATCGCGAAGCAGAGGCCGCTCAGCAGGCCGAGCGCGAGCCCGGACCGGACGCCCGGAGGCTGCCGGGCCGCGACGGCGGTGAGGAGCCCGATGACGAGGACGGCACCGACCATCCCGGACCGCACCCCGAACCCGACCTCCGAGGGCTGCTGCGGGCCGGCCGAAAAGGCCAGCACCACCAGCCCGGCACCGACCGCGCCCACCGCCACCAGCTCCGACCAGCGCAGCCGCTGCTTCAGCACGAGGACTGAGAGCAGCGCGGTCACCCCGAGGTTGGATGCGCGCACCGCCTGCACGAGGAACAGGGGCAGGGTGCGCAGCGCCAGGATCGCCAGGGCGAACCCGACGAGCAGCACCGCGACGGCCACCAGGTAGCTCCTGCTCCGGGCGAGGCGCAGCAACAACCCGGCGTCGAGGTGCCGGGCGGTCGGTACCCTGCGTGCGGCCCCGGCCTGCAGGATCGTCGCCGTCCCCGCGCATACCGCGGAGAGCACCACCGCGACCCACGCCACCACCATGACGACCTCCTCCCGTTTCGAAGAGCCCCCGGTCAGTTCCGATGAGCCCGGTGGGCCTGTGAGCCCTGGGTGAGCCCCTCGTCCGTTCCCGGCCGCCGGTCCCGACCCCATGGGGACACGCCGTCCGACTCGCCCGTCGGGACCGTCTCGGCCCGTCCGCCCTGGCTATGCTGTGCCCGACATTCTGGTGGGCAACGAGGCGGTTGTGACGGATCTAGAGCGGCGCGCTGTCGCGGAACGCGCTCGGTCCACCCCATCTCCGTTGGCCGTTGCGTCCGTTGGGTTTATGGGCCTTCTGGCTGTGCTGACCGCGATCATCACCGCGGCACACCCGGTCATCCGCGTCGACCAGACCTGGCTCCAGGGTCCCACCTGGCTCGATGGATGGATCCAGTTCGACTCCACCTGGTACTACGCCATCGCGACCCAGGGCTACTTCTACATTCCGGGGCAACAGTCCTCGATTGCCTTCTTCCCCACCTACCCATTGTTCGTGCGCGCCCTGACGGCCCTCACCGGTGACGCCCAGATCGCGGGGATGCTGATCACGGCCACGGCGGGTGCGGGAGCACTGACCTTGTTCGCCGTCTGGGCGAGCAGGCGACTGCCGCGACGAGCGGCCGTGACCTCGGTGCTCGTGCTCCTCCTGTACCCCTATAGCTTCTTCCTCTACGGCACGATGTACGCCGACGCGATGTTCCTGCTCACCGTCATCGCGGCTTTCGTCCTGCTGGAGCGACGTCATTCGGTGCTCGCCGGTCTGGTCGGCGTCCTGGCCACCGCCGGACGGCCAGTGGGCATCGCGCTCTTGGTCGGTCTCGCTGTCAGGGCCTGGGAGATCCGCGTCTCGCAAACGACGCAGGACCCGGATCGCCGGCTCTCGCTCCGGGCGCTCGTCGGGGGGTGGCGCACACTGCGCCGCAGCGACTTCGGCGTCTTCATCTCAGCGCTCGGGCTCGCTTCGTGGTGTGCGTACCTGTGGCTGACCTATGGCGACCCGCTGGCGTTCGTCGCGGTGGAGTCGGCGCCGGGGTGGGACCAGGGAAGCGGACCGCGGACCTGGTTCAAGATCTCGCTGATCGAGCTGATCATGCAGGGATCCTTCAGGATCGTTGCGGTGCTCCTCGTCCAAGGGCTCGTCTGCCTGACGGCGGTCCTCTTGCTGCACCGGGTCTGGAAGCGGTTCGGCTGGGGCTACCTGGCCTACTCCGTCGTCGTACTCGTGATCCCCATCCTCGGCAGCAAGGACTTCATGGGCTGCGGCCGCTACGTCCTGGCGGCGTTCCCCGTCTTCGCGGCGGCCGGGGACGCTCTGCTGGGCAGCCGATACCGATGGTTGAGACCCTTGGTCCTCGTCGTCTCCTCCGTCGGCCTGCTGGTCGGCACGCTCTTCTATGCCCGGGGGTACGAGGTCTCATGATGCCAGCCCTCCGACCTGAGCACTTCGCCACGCTGTCGATCTTCTTCCCCATGTGGAACGAGGAGGACTACATCCACCGGGCCGTCTCGGCGGCCAAGGAGGTGTGCGAGCAGCTGGTGGAGGCAAACGAGATCGGCGACTACGAGATCATCGTCGTCGACGACGCCTCGACCGACGCGACGCCGCAGCTCGCCGACGAGCTCGCCGCGGCCGACCCCCACGTGAAGGTCGTTCACCACGCGGTCAACCGCAAGCTCGGCGGCAGCATCAAGACGGGGTACGCCACGGCCACCGGTGACCTGGTGCTCTACACCGACGCCGACCTGCCGTTCGAGATGCGCGAGCTGGCCCGGGCGATCCGGGTGATGCGCTACTACGAGGCCGACATGGTGTGCGCCTACCGCCTCGACCGCACCGGCGAGGGGCTGCGCCGGGCGGTCTACTCCTGGGGCTACAACTGGATGATCCACCTGGCCTTCAACCCCCGGCTGCGTGACATCAACTTCGCCTTCAAGCTCTGTCGGCGCCGGGTGCTCGACCACATCGAGCTCGTCAGCGAGGGGTCCTTCATCGACGCCGAGCTCAGCATCCGCGCTCAGCGACTGGGGTTCCACATCGTGCAGATCGGCGTCGACTACTTCCCCCGCACCCGAGGCATCTCCACGCTCTCCTCCCCCGCCGTCATCGGCACCATGCTCAAGGAGATGCGCGGCCTGCGCCGCCAGCTGAAGACGGTCACGCCCGTCGTCGACCGGTGACCCGGCTCGTCGTCACCGCCGACGACCTCGGCCTCACCGAAGGGGTCAACCGGGCGGCGGTCCAGGGCCACGTCGACGGAGTGGTGACGGCCACCTCGCTGCTCGCGGTCGGCCGGGCGTTCGACCACGCCGTCGACCTGCTGCGCGCGCACCCCGGCCTCGACGTCGGGGCCCATCTGGCCATCGTCGGCGAGGACCCCCCGCTGCTCTCCCCGGGCGAGGTCCCCACCCTCGTCGACCGGCGCGGGCGGTTCCCCCTCTCCTACCGCGCCGTGTGTGCCCGGGCCGCCGCGGGCCGGCTCGACCCCGACGACGTGCGCCTTGAGATGCGCGCCCAGCTCGAGCGGATCCAGGGCACCGGCCTGCCGGTCAGCCACATCGACACCCACCAGCACACCCACCTCTGGCCCCTGGTCGGCCGGGTCGTCGCCGGTCTCGCGCAGGAAGCCGACGTGCCCTGGGTACGCCTGCCGACGAGCCGGGCCCGCGGTCCGGTCGGCGTGGTCGTCCGGCGCCTGCAGACCCGGCTGGCCCGCGAGCTGCAGGCCGCGGGCCGACGCTCGACCGCGGCATACGCTGGGCTCGACGAAGCCGGCCGGATGGACGCCGGCCGGTTCGCCGGGGCGGTCCGGCTCATCGCCGCAGCGGCCACGGCCGAGATCAACGCCCACCCTGGTGAGGCGGACGATCCCGACCTGACCCGGTTCACCTGGAACTACCGCTGGGAGGACGAGCAGAGCATGCTGACCGACACCCGTACCCGGGCCCTGCTGGGCGAGGAGGGCATCCAGCTCGTGTCGTTCAGCGACCTGACGGCGCGCACCGGGGAGGACGGGCGATGACCTCCCTCAGCGGCCGGCGACCCGACCGGGCGGGCCGGCAGGCCCTCTCCCGCTACCGCGACGGCACCCGTGCGGCCCGTCTTCACACCCTGGTGCGCTGGTGGAGCGCGCCGTTCGCGGCCATCGAGGACGCGCTCCCACCGGCCGGCCGCATTCTCGAGATCGGCTGTGGACACGGGTTGTTCTCGACGTATGCCGCGCTGGCCAAGCCCGGCCGCGTCGTCCACGGCGTCGACGTCGACCCCGACAAGATCAGCGACGCCCAGGCGTCGGTTCGCGACCGCGACGAACGGCTCAGCTTTGCCCTGGCGCCGTCCGGGGCGGTTCCGGAGGGGCCGTGGGACGGAGTGGTGATCGTCGACGTGCTCTACCTGCTCGGCGAGGCGGAGCAGCGGGCGCTGCTCGAGGAGGCCCTGGCGACGCTGGCCCCGGGCGGGGTGCTGGTGGTCAAGGAGATGGCCCTCGAGCCGGCGTGGAAGGCGCGGTGGAACACCACCCAGGAGACCCTGGCCGTGAAGCTGCTCGGCATCACCGAGGGTCACGACTTCACCTTCGTCCCCCCGTCGCGAATCGCCGAGTGGCTGACCGCCAAGGGCGCCACCGTGCGCGACCGACGGGTGGACCGGGGGCGGATCCATCCGCACCACCTGATCGTCGCGCAGGTGCCGTGAGGCCCGGCGCCGCCCACCAGCAGGACCCGCCCGTCGACGCCAATATCGACGCGCTCCCCGCGTAGCAGCAGGCAATCCACCGCGAGGTGCGCGACCTCGTCCAGCGGCTGACCCGCAGGTCGAGGAGACCAGCAAACGCACGGTGTGGCTCTACTTCGCATCTGCGCGCTCCTGGCGGCCAGGACCACCCCGATTCGTGCGCTGGGATCAGCGCCACGACCTCGGCCCCTCGAAAACGGTCCCGTTCGAGGCAGCCGCGGGCACCACCCCACGTCACCCACGACTCTCGACGAGGTCCATCCGGACCGACACGACCTCGCTCTCCTTGCGGGCGCTGCGGGCGGCGCGCAGGGCGGCGAGCCGGCGCGCCAGCTCGAGGTGCCCGGCGCGCGGCACCCTGAGCAGCACCTGGACCAGCGGTGGGCCGGGGTCCTGGGCCGGCGGTCCGGCTGTCGACCCGTCGCGAGCCGTCCGGAACGGCAGCGGCCCGAGCCGCTCGACCTCACCCACGTCGGCCTGCTCCAGCGCCGCCTGGACCGCTGACCTCGGGCCGACGACCTGGGCCATCGTGACCGTGGGCGGCAGGGCCAGCTCGCGCCGCTCAGCCAGCTCGCGGCCGGCCAGCCACACCGGGTCCCACCGCACCAGCGCCTCCACGGGCGCCAGCGTCGTATGCGTCGGAGCCCCGGCGAGCACCACCACGCCGCCATCGACCGCCGGGCGGGTGAGCGCCGCGGCGCCGAGCCATCGGCGCAGCGCCTCGACGGCCGCGTCGATCGACGACCGGTCCAGCAGGGCCCAGGCGTCGACCAGGAGGGTCGCGGCATACCCGCCGTCGGCCACCGGCTCCGCGCCGGGGGTGGCGATGACCAGAGCGGGGTCACGACCGACCCGCGCGAGCACCTCCCCCGACCCCGAGGTCCGCACCGGGACACCGGGGAAGGCCCGCCCCAGCTCCTCGGCCGTGCGCCGCGCACCGACGACGGCGGAGCGCAGCGTGCGGTTGCCGCACTCCGGGCACTCGAACCCCTCCGGCCCGTAGGTCGCCCCGCACCACCGACAGGTGGGGACACCACCGCCGGCCGGCAACCCCATCGGCCCGTGGCAGCGCGGGCACCGGGCCGGCTCACGACAGTGCTGGCAGGACAGGGAGGGCAGGTAGCCGCGGCGGGGCACCTGCACCAGGACGGGCCCGAGCTCGAGGCCGGCTTTCGC
>JALZBI010000041.1 GCA_030947565.1 Actinomycetota bacterium | reverse complement strand
GTCGAGGGTATCGAGCCGTCGACCCGGTGGCGGTCGTTCACGATCGAGCTGCTCGAATATGCCCAGCGGCTCGGGGTTACGACCGTCGTCACGCTCGGCGCCCTCCTGGCCGACGTACCGCATACCCGTCCGATCCCGGTGACCGCGACGTCCGACGACGACGACGTCGTCCACCGCTACGACCTCGAGTCGAGCGCCTACGAAGGTCCCACGGGGATCGTCGGCGTCCTGTCCGACGCGGCCCACCGGGCGGGGCTCACGTCGCTCAGCTGCTGGGCCGCCGTCCCGCACTACGCCGCCAGCTCCCCCTCACCTAAGGCGACGCTCGGCCTGCTCAGCGCCTTGGAACGGCTGTTCAACGTCACCATCCCCCTCGCCGACCTGCCCGAGATCTCCCGCGCCTGGGAGCGCGGCGTCAACGAGCTCGCGCAGTCCGACGAAGAGGTGGCCGAGTACGTCCAGTCGCTCGAGGAGTCGACCGACACCGCCGACCTGCCGGAGGCGAGCGGCGAGTCCATCGCCCGCGAGTTCGAGCGCTACCTTCGGCGACGAGGCGACGAGAAGCCCCCATCGAGCTGAGCCCTGCTCAATCGACTGAACTCACGGTGTTGTCGGTTCCGCGGCCGCAGAGAGCAGGAAACCAGCAATCGCGTGAGTCCGGTCGAGGACGGGACGGCGTCAGACGCGGACGCCGAGCAGCGCGTCGCAGGCCCGGCCGACGATGCCGGGCGCCCCGAGCTGGTCACCACCCTCGGTGAGCGAGCGCTGCGCCCACGCGTCGACGGCGGCCAGTGCGCCAGGAGCGTCGAGGTCGTCGGCCAGCCGCTCGCGCACCTGCGCGATCGTGGCGTCAGGGTCGGGGCCGCCATTGGTCGACAGACCGGCGCGCCAGAGCGCCAGGCGCTCCTCGGCCTCGACGAGCACCTGGTCGGTCCAGTCCCACGGCGTGCGGTAGTGGCGCGCCAACAGAGCCAGCCTGATCGCCATCGGGTCGACCCCGGCCGACCGGAGGGCGGACACGAGCACCAGGTTGCCCCGCGACTTGCTCATCTTGGCGCCGTCGAAGCCGACCATCGCCTGGTGCACGTACGTGCGGGCGAAGGGATGGTGGCCGGCGAGGGCCTCGCCGTGACCCGCGCTCATCTCGTGGTGCGGGAAGATCAGGTCGGTGCCCCCGCCCTGGATGTCGAACGGCACCCCCAGGTGCTGCAGGGCGATGGTCGCGCACTCGACGTGCCACCCCGGGCGCCCGTCCCCGAGGCCCCCGCCGGGCCACGAGGGGTCGCCCGCACGGCGAGCCAGCCACAGCAGCGGGTCGAGGGCATCACGCTTCCCCGCTCGCTCGGGATCTCCCCCACGCTCAGCGAAGAGGGTGACCATCTCGTCCCGTCCCAGCCGTGAGACCTCGCCGAACCGCGGCTGCGCCGTCGCGTCGAAGTAGACATCGTGGCCCCCTTCGGGCGCGTCGAGCCGGTATGCCGTGCCGTCGCCCTCGAGCTGCTCGATCGCCTTGACGATCAACGGAATCGACTCCACGGCGCCGACATAGTGGTCGGGGGCGATGACCTGGAGGGCCGTCATGTCCTCGCGGAACAGCGCAGTCTCTTCCTCCGCAAGGTCCACCCAGTCCTTGCCGTCGCGGATGGCGCGCTCCAGCAGGGGGTCGTCGACGTCGGTGACGTTCTGCACGTAGAGGACGTTGTGGCCGGCGTCACGCAGGGCCCGGCCGACGAGGTCGAAGGTCACGTAGGTGGCCGCGTGTCCGAGGTGCGTGGCGTCGTAGGGCGTGATGCCGCAGACGTAGAGGGTGGCGGCCGGCCCCTCCGGACGGACCTCGCGCAGCTCGCCGGAAGCCGTGTCGTGCAGCCACAACGGGCCACCCGCCCCGGGTAAGACCGGCAGGAAGGGGGACGGCCAGGAGTTCACGCCGAGAGCCTAGATGAGCCTGCTCAGAGGGCCGGCCATGGGATCGCCGGCCAGCCCCCGCTCGGCTGCGGATGCCGACGGGAACGCAGCAGCTTCGACACTCGTCGGGTCAACGCTCGGACGTCGTCGGCGGGCAGCAGCCGCTCGAGGTCGGCGCTCAAGGTGGAGGTCGCGTCGGCCAACAGCGCCTGGAGCCGCTCGAGACGCTCGACGTCGACGTCGCGCAGGGGGGTGCCGGCCCACCCCCACAGCACGGTGCGCAGCTTCGGGTCGGGGCTGAACGTCACTCCATGGTCGAATCCCCAGAGGGCCCCGCGGCGGTCACGGGTGAGGTGCGAGCCCTTGCGGTCGCCGTTGTTGACGACGGCGTCAAGCAGGGCGACGTCCCGGACGTCGTCGCGGTCCTCATGGATGACGCTGACCGCGCGCCCGCCGCCGATCTCTCCGTCGACGACGGACAGCCAGCCCGGCGGGACCTCCCGGGGCGAGCAGATGTCGACCGGCCGTCCCTCGGCGGTGGGGGCGAACGGGTCGCCGATCCACAGCTGCACCGAACCAGGTCCGAGCGCGCCCTCGCGCAGCACGGTCGGGGGGACCCGGTCCCAGCCACCCGCTCGGGACACCTCGAAGGTGGCCACCTCGCGCCCGGCCAGCGTGCCGTCCGGGAAGTCCCAGAGGCGGCGCTCCCCGCGCACCGGCTTGTAGATGACGTGCACGGGTCCCCCCGTCAGCCGGGCCGCGTCGCGGGCGACCTCGCCCTCCACCTCGCAGAGCAGGGCGATGTTGGACGACTCCGTCACCTGACCGACCACCGTGAGGTCGCCGCCGGTGAGGGCGTCGGCCACCACCTCGACCTCATAGGCCGAACGGGGTCCGTCCACAGCTCAGCGCTTGTAGCCGTTGGCGCGTGGACAGACGTGGCCGGTGGGGTCCAGCGGCCCACCGCAGAAGGGGCAGGGCGGGCGCCCGGCGGTGACCAGGGCCTGGGTCCGCCGCACGAAGGAGCGCGCCTGGCCGGGGGTCAGCACCACGCGTACCGAGGTGCGCGAGGCCATCGACTCGAGGAACTCCTCGGGCACCTCGGTGGCCTCGTCGTCCTCGTCGCTGGTCTCGGGCAGGTCGGCGTCGAACGCCTCGATGACGACGACCGACCGGTTCGGGTCCCACGCGAGCGAGAGGGTGGCGACCCGGAACTCGTCCTCGATCGGCGTCGTCAGCGGCTCGTTGTCCTCAGGACCGGCCTCCACCGATTCATCGGCGAACTGGTCGAGCACGTCGCCGACCCGGTCGGCCAGGACCCGGACCTGCTCCTTCTCGCACGAGACGGACACGAGCCGACGACCACTCAACGCCTGGAGGAAGAAGACCCGTTGGCCGGGCGGCCCCACAGTGCCGACAACAAACCGGTCGGGCGGGTCGAAGTCGTGCACGGGCATACCTCTAACCTAACCCTCCGCCCACGCCCGGGTCGGATGCGGCGGGGGGTGCCACGGTGGACGTGGCGGGGGCTGCTGAGCCCGCTCCCCCGCCGACTGCGGCGTCCCCGTCATCGGCCGCGGCGCCCTCGCCCTCACCCTCGGCCGGCTTGGGGGGTGGCAGGAGGGAGGCGAGGTTGCCGCCGGTGTCGTTGCTGCGCACCAGGAACGGGCGACGAGCCGTGTAGTGCACGACCGAAACGGACGCCGGTTCGACCTGGATCCGCTGGAACTGGTCGAGGTGTGCGCCGGCGGCGTCGGCGAGGATGGCCTTGATGACGTCGCCGTGCGACACCGCGACCCAGATCGCGTCCTTGCCGTGCTCGGCCTCGACCTGCGCGTCGATGCTGCGCACGGCGTCGAGGGCCCGGGCCTGCATCGCGGCCATCGACTCCCCCGGGAAGTCCTCGCCGTCGGGGAACCGCACCGCCGACGGCTGGTCCTGGACGACCCGCCAGAGATCCTCCTTGGCCAGCTCCGAGAGCTTGCGCCCGGTCCAGGCCCCGTAGCGGGCCTCCCCGAGGCGGTGGTCCGGCTCGACCGGTATGCCGGCTGCGGCCTTCTCGACGAGGATCGCCGCCGTCTCCTGGCACCGTTGTAACGGCGAGGCGACGATCCGGACGAGGGGGACTGCGGCGGCGGACAGCCGCGCTCCTAGGGCTTCGGTCTGCGTCCGGCCGTGGTCGTCCAACCCGACGCCCAGGGTCCAGCCGGCGAGCACACCGGACGTGTTGGCCGTGGTCCGTCCGTGACGAACGAGCAGGACGGTGGGCACTCCGTCACTCTAGGTGCTGCTCCTTCGCGCCCCGACGGGCCTCCTCGTGGTGGAGTAGGCCCGTGATCAGCCGATGATCGTCGACCAGGCCATCTACCGCGAGGGGCATCGCCTCCTCTGCCAGGACCTCAGCACCGAGCTGGACCAGCTGCGCTCAGAGGGCAACGGGTTCCTGTGGATCGGTCTGAAGGACCCCACCGACGCGGAGTTCGAGCTGGTCAACGACGAGCTCCAGCTGCATCCGCTCGCCGTCGAGGACGCGGTGCGCGGGAACCAGCGCGCGAAGATCGAGCACTACGAGGGCAGCCTGCTCGTCGTCCTGAAGACGCTGCGCTACGTCGAGGAGACGTCGGACGTCGAGACCGGTGAGGTGATGGTCTTCCTCGGCGACCGGTTCGTCGTCACTGTCCGCCGAGGCGAGGCCAACCCGCTCGTCGGCGTACGCCACCGCCTCGAGGAGAACGCCGAGCACCTCAGGCTGGGTCCGGCCGCGGTGCTTCACGCCGTCATGGACTACGTCGTCGACAACTACACCCTCGTCGACGCCGAGATCCACGAGGACCTCGAGCGCATCGAGCAGGCGGTCTTCAGCGGGACCCGCGACGTCGACGCGACGGCGATCTACCGGCTGAAGCGTGAGGTGCTGGAGATCCGCCGGGCCTCGCAGCCGTTGGCCGACGCCATGGAGCGGCTGTTCACGCAACCGCACCGAGCCATCGTCGACCGGGACGGCAGCGAGGTGCTGGCCTTCTTCCGCGACGTCAGGGACCACCTGCTCAAGGTCAACGACCACGTCGAGTCCTACGACCGGTTGCTCTCCGACATCCTCAGCGCCCACCTGGCCCAGATCTCGGTGCAGCAGAACGACGACATGCGCCGGATCTCGGCCTGGGTCGCCATCGCCGCGGTGCCCACGATGATCGCCGGGATCTACGGCATGAACTTTCACGACATCCCCGAGCTGGAGGCCTCCGTGTCGGTGGGTGGCAACGAGCTCTACTACGGCTACTTCGTCGTCATCGCCGTCATGGTCATCGCGTGCGTGTCGATGTACCGCGCGTTCAAGCGCTCCGGCTGGCTCTGACGGAAGCGGGCGGCGCTGGAGGGCGGATCTGGCGCATGGTGCCGCTCCTCACGGATGGACCTCGATGACGGATCTACGGACCGCGCACTGTTCAGCCGACTGCGCACGGCTATCCAGCGTCAGACTGCTTATCCGTGCGCGTGCGGCAGATCGGTGAGTGGGAAGACGTACGCGTCAGGTCGCGGAGAGCACGCCGGTCGCCAGTGCGCCGACAAGGAGCACGGCCAGGACGACCCGGTACCACACGAAGGGCTTGAGGGTATTGGTGGCGACGAACCGCAGCAGCCAGGCGATCGACGCATACGCGACGATGAAGGCGACGACGATGCCGACCCCCATCTGACCCTTGCCCAGGTTGGACAGGTCGGTCGTCGCCGCCTCGTACAGCCCGGCCGCCGTGAGTGCCGGGATGGCCAGGAAGAACGACAGCCGCGTGGCGGTGACCCGGTCGATCCCACGAAAGAGGCCGGCCGAGATGGTCGCGCCGGACCGGGAGACGCCGGGCACCAGCGAGAAGCACTGCACGAGCCCGATGACCAGGCCGTCACGCACCGTGACGGCGGACTCGTCCCGCTCCCCCTCCGGCCCCCGCTCCCGCGCCAGCTTGGCGTGCCGCGTCTCGGCCACCCACATCACCGCGCTCCAGACGAGCAGGGCGGCCGCGACGACCCACAGGCTGCGCAGCGGACCCTCGACGACCTTCCGCAGCGCGAACCCGACGACAGCTACGGGGATCGACCCGACGATGACCGCCCAGGCGAGGGAGTAGTCGTGGTCGTGGCGGGCTCCGGCGCTGGCCAGCCCCCGGCCCCACGCGGTCGCGAGCCGGATGATGTCGCGGAAGAAGTAGACGAGGGTGGCAGCGATGGCCCCCAGCTGGATGATCGCCGTGTAGGCGGTCACCTGGGGGGCGTCGATCTGCAGGCCCAACAGCTTCTCGGTGATGGTCAGGTGGCCGGTGGAGGAGACGGGGAGGAACTCGGTGAGCCCCTCGACGACACCGAGCACGACGGAGGACAGGTAGGTCAGGTCGGACATGAGTGCGGGACAACCTTCGGAGCGGGGGCGGGGCGCTGCCGCACGGTAGCGGGTCTGGCTGGCGGACGGGGTCAGGCGCGCGGCGCCTCGGCGAGGGCCGCGGCCGGTGGGACGAGGTCAGCCATGAGCCGCACCATGGCCAAGCGGTCGTCGAGGTGGCCGCCGAACGCCGACACCGTGAGCGTCGTGACACCGGCATCGGCGTAGCGGCCGACCCGTTCGGCGATGCGGTCCGGGGGCCCGATGAGGCTGGTGGCGTCGATGAGCTCGAACGGCACCGCGGCCGCGGCGTCCCGGGGCTTGCCGTCGAGGTAGAGGTCCTGGATCTGCTGGGCGGCATCCTCGAAGCCCATCCGGACGGCCAGCCGGTTGTAGAAGTTCTGCTCGCGCGAACCCATTCCGCCGATGTAGAGCGCCGCGTACGGGGCCACGGCACGCGCCGCCCGCTCGACGTCGTCGTCCACCACCACGGGCACTGTGGGGACGACATCGAACCCCTCGAGCGGGTCGGTCTCGGTGCCCTTCCCGGCGCGGCGGGCGCCGGTGCGCACCGACTCCAGCAGGTCGCCGCTGTGCTCGGGGCTGAAGAAGATGGCCAACCATCCGTCGGCGATCTCGCCCGCCAGCTCGAGGTTCTTCGGCCCGACGGCCGCGAGATAGACCGGCACCTCCGGGCGGACGGGGTGCACCGTGAGCCGCAGCGCCTTCCCGGGACCGTCCGGGAGCGGGAGAGTGAAGTGGTCCCCCGCGTAGGCGACCGTCTGTCGGCGCAGGGCCAGGCGGACGATGTCGATGTACTCCCGGGTGCGCCCGAGCGGGTCGGCGAAGCGGACGCCGTGCCAGCCCTCGCTCACCTGTGGCCCGGAGACACCGAGACCGAGCCGGAACCGGCCACCGGACAGGGTGTCGAGGGTGGCGGCGGTCATCGCCGTCATGGCGGGGGTCCGAGCCGGGATCTGCATCACCGCCGCGCCCAGGTCGATGCGGCTGGTCTGCGCGCCGACCCAGGAGAGCACGGTCGGAGCATCGGACCCGTAGGCCTCCGCGACCCAGGCGACGGCGTAGCCCAACCGGTCGGCCTCGAGGGCGAGGGCGAGGTTGTCGGCGTCGTTCCCCGCGCCCCAGTAGCCGAGGCTGAGGCCGAGCCGCATCGCAGGTCGCATGGCCGGAAGGCTATCGGCGGGCCGCGCCCGTCCTCGCCCGGTCGGCTGGATAGCGTGCCCGTATGCGGCGCAGGCGGGTGGGGGACAGCGGTCTCACCGTGCCCACGCTGGGCCTCGGGACGATGCTGTGGGGCACCGTCGTCGACGCCGAGACCTCCCGCGACCTGCTAACCGCGTACCTCGAGGGAGACGGCACGCTTGTGGACACCGCCCACAGCTATGGGCAGGGCGCCGCCGAGTCGCTCCTGGGCTCCCTCCTGCGTGAAGTGGCCGACCGTGACGAGCTGCAGATCTGCACCAAGGCCGGCATCTCCCGGCGGGACGGCCGGAGGGTCGTCGACACCTCGCGCGGGACCTTGCTCGCCCAGCTCGACATGTCGCTCCGACGGCTCGGCACCGACCACGTCGACCTCTGGCTGGTGCATGCGTGGAGCGAGGAGGCGCCGCTCACCGAGACGGTGGGGGCGCTGGAGTATGCCGTGTCGTCCGGCCGGGCCCGCTACGTCGGCGTGTCCAACTACGCCGGATGGCAGGCGGCCAGGGCGTTCTCGCTGCTGGAGACGGCTCGGGTGCCCCTCGTCGCCCACCAGCTCGAGTACTCGCTGGTCGCCCGCGACCCTGAGCTGGAGGCTCTGCCCGCCGGTGTCGCGCTCGGGATCGGTGCCCTGGCGTACTCACCTCTGGGTGGCGGCGTCCTGACCGGCAAGTACCGCTCTGGTGTGCCGAGCGGGTCTCGTGCGGCGATGCGGGAGTTCCCGCACTTCGCGGCCGACCGGCTGGGCCAGCGCGAGCTTGCTATCGCCGAAGCCGTCTCGACCGCGTCTCATGGGCTGGAGGTCTCGGCCACCGAGGTGGCCCTGGCCTGGGTCCGCGACCGCCCGGGCGTCACCGCGGTGGTCGTGGGCTCGCGCACCGTCGGCCAGCTGGGGGCGGTGCTGGCGAGCGACGACCTGGAGCTGCCGGTCGAGATCGGGACGGCGCTCGACGAGGTGAGCGACTAGCTCAGCGCGTCGGTCCGCCGGGTCCAGCCTCATATCCAGCCGCGGGGCCGGCAGCCGGTCCATCGGCGGGCGGCAGCTCGGCCTCGATGACGTCGCCTTCGAGGTCGTCATCAAGATCGCTGTCGAGGTCGTCCTCGTCGAGGTCATCGTCCACGTCGTCGTCGTCGTCGTCGTCGTCGTCGTCGTCGTCGTCCTCGTCGTCGTCGTCGTCGTCGTCGTCGTCCTCGTCGTCCTCGTCGTCGTCGAGGTCCTCCTCGTCGTCGTCCTCGTACGGGCCGTCGAGGGGGGTCGTCACGCCGGTGGCGTCGAAGAGCGCCTCGTCATAGTCGAGGAAGGCGTCGGCCAGCTCCTCCGCCGCGGTGAGGACGGCCTGGTCCTCCGGGTTCCGCCGGTTCGTCGCGACCTCGAGGTGACGCTCGAATGCGGCCGACAGGGCGATGAGCGCGGTACGCGGGTCGTCGGTCATGTCACGACCGTAGTGGCTGTGGGGGACAATGGTGAGCGATGGCCAGCCAGAGTATCGAGTACGAGTACCGGGTCCTCACCTTCGGGCGAGACGTGTCCCGCAACGACATCCGCCGTTCACTGGGTGATCACGCGGAGTATGCGCACTGGGAGCTTGCGCGCACCGTGGTCTACGTCGGCGGCATTCGCCGGGCCTGGCTGCGCCGCAAGATCATCCGGGTGCAGCGCACCGGCTGAGCCGGGTCGCAGGTCAGGCGGTGCGCAGGAAGTGCCCGAGCACGCGCGTACCGAACTCGAGCGACTCCACGGGCACCCGCTCGTCGATGCCGTGGAACATCGGGGCGAAGTCGAGGTCGGGCGGCAGCCGCAGCGGCGCGAAGCCGTATCCCGTGATCCCGAGCCGGCTGAGCGCCTTGTTGTCCGTGCCACCGGACAGGGCATAGGGCAGGACGGTCGCGTCGGGGTCGGCGTGGAGGAGCGAGCGGGTCATCGTGGTGACGAGGTCGCCGGTCAGGGGGGCGTCGAGGGCGATGTCGCGGTGCTCCACCTCGACCTCGACGTGCTCCCCCGCCAGCTCACGGATCGTGGCCATGAGGTCGTCCTCGTGACCGGGGAGGAACCGGCAGTCCAGAGACGCGGACGCCGACCCGGGGATCACGTTCATCTTGTAGCCGGCGTCCAGCATCGTGAAGGCCGCCGTGTCCGACAACGTACCGAGGACGAAGCCGGCGGCTCCGCCGATGTGGCGCAGCACCGGGGTCGGGTCGTCCGGCGTGTAGGGGGTGCCCGTGAGCTCGCTGAGCCCGTCGAGCAGCGCGGTGACGGACGCGATGTACTCCCGCGGCCACGGGTGCGCGGCGATACGGCCGATCGCCGCGGCCAGCCGCACGACGGCGTTGGCGTCGTTGGGCACCGAGCCGTGCCCGGCCCGGCCCCGGGCGTGCAGGCGGAGCCAGGCGATCCCCTTCTCGGTGGTCTGGAGGAGGTAGGCGCGCGCCGGCTCGCCGGTGCCCGCGCGGGGGACCGTGACGCTGAAGCCACCGACCTCGGAGACGGCCTCGGTCACCCCCTCGAACCACTCCGGGTGGTGGTCGACGACCCAGTGGCTGCCGTGGTCACCCCCTGCCTCTTCGTCGGCGAAAAAGACGAATGTCGTTGTCCGTGACGGCTTGTCACCGCTCCGGGCCAGCTGGCGCAGGTTCGCGATGATCATCGCGTCCATGTCCTTCATGTCCACGGCGCCGCGGCCCCAGATGCAGCCGTCCTTCTCCTCGGCGGCGAACGGGTCGACCTGCCAGTCGGCCGCGTTGGCCGGCACCACGTCGAGATGTCCGTGCACGGCGAGCCCGGGGAGTGAGGCATCTGCGCCCTCGACCCGCACCATGACCGACGCCCGGCCCGGAGCGCTCTCGAGAATGACGGGGTCCAGACCCACCTCGGTCAGCTGCCCCATGACGTACTCGGCAGCCTTGCGCTCCCCCGGGCCGGAGCCGTCGCCGTAGTTGACCGACTCGATCCGGATGAGGTCGGCACAGATCCGAGCCACCTCGGCCGCGGCGTCGTCGATGGTCGCTGTCTCGCTCGCGTCAGCCATCGCACCACCCTAGTTCCCGCCCTGGTTCCGCCCTGGTTGCCGCCCGTTCGTGCTCTGGGCCGCACCGGGTTCCGAACCCTGACCGCACGAACCGACCGGGCGGACGCCATCATGGGCGCCATGGCTGGCAGCGACGGCACCATGACCCTGCTCACCGGACGCGTCGTCGGTCGGTCCGCGGTCCTTGACGACGGCGCGCTCGTCGTCGACGGCGAGCGCATCGCCTGGGTGGGCCGTCGAGCCGACCTGGCGGGCGCGCCGGCCGCCGTGGTCGGAGCCGCAGCCCCCGAGGGGTGGGCCGACGGACGCACCCTGCTGCCGGGTCTCGTCGACGTGCACTGTCACGGTGGTGCGGGCGGCGAGTTCGGCGCCGACCCCGAGTCGGCGCGGACGGCAGCCCGGCACCATCTGGTGCACGGCACGACCAGCCTGGTCGGCTCGCTGGTCTCGGCGCCAGGCCCCACG
>JALZBI010000268.1 GCA_030947565.1 Actinomycetota bacterium | reverse complement strand
GCCCGGAGCCGCGACGGGGTCGAGGCTCCGGGTGACGAGAGCCGGGAGCCGGGCGGGGCGACGCGCGGGTGGACGGTGCTCGTTGTCAGCCCTTCGGGGCGGTCACGACGACGGTGCTGACGATCTTGTCGGCGAGCGTCTGTCGTTTGGTGTCCCACAGCGGGAACAGCCAGCCGACGTAGCAGATGATGCTGTCGACGACGTGCGCGATGTCACGCACGAAGGCCATGCCCATGCCGATCGGCTGACCCGTCGACTCCTTGACCAGCTTGACGCCGGCGACCCCGCGGCCGATCGTCTGCCCGGTCGTCCCACCGCGGTACCACCGGTTGTAGACGCTGAGCGCGAGCAGGTAGAGATAGCCCAGGTAGTAGAGGATGTTCGGCCCCGTGGCCGCTCCGGTGGCGGTGTCCACCTTGGGCCCGCCGAGCGAGGTGAGGACGAAGCCGGGGATGCCGAGGGCGATGAAGTCGATGAGTGCGCCCAGAGCACGCTGGGGCCACTGGGCGAGCGTGCCGACCTGGGCGCCCTGTTCGTAGGGGCCGCTGTAGGACGGCGCGGGACCGTAGGCCGGCTGCTGGTAGGCGGGGGGTGGCGGCGGCTGGCCGTAGGCGTCCGCGGGCGCGCCCTGGCCCGCGGCGGGGGTCGGCCCGGGCTGCTGGCTGTAGGGCTGCTGGCTGTAGGGCTGTCCGGGCGGCGGTCCGTACCCCGGAGGTGGCGGCGGCGCCTCGCCGTAGCCTGACCCACTCGGCGATGGGCCCGGGCCTGCACCGTATGCGGGCGGTGGGGGCGGGGGGGCCCCATAACCACCGGGGGGACGCTCGTCCGGGGTCTGGGTCGGGTCGGGCCGGTCGTCGCCCGGAGGCGGGGATCCGTAGGACATGGCGAGCCTCTCTGAACGGAACGGGCCGTGATCCGGGGGGTCCGTGCACCCCCTCCACAGGAACACACCGAACCTAGCGGCCCACCTGCACGATTCGGCGCTATTACGGCGATTTCCTGGCTACTGCGTGCCGGAGTCGTGCTGGTTGCGTCCCGGCAGGTCGGCCCGGCCGGCGCCGCTGCCGTGGGCGGCGTCCTTGGTGCCGCCGCCCTTGGCGCCATAGCCCGCCATGGCCAGGATCTTGCCGGCCGCGATGCCGAGGACGGCGATGACCATGCCGACGATGAACCACAGCACGGACGGGAAGATCACCGCGAGGGACATGACCAGGGTGCCGACGAGGATGACGCCCACCCCGGTCCACGCCGCCCTGCTGTGACCGTGGCTCTCGTGCATCTCGTCGTCGACCCCGCTGTGCGGGTGCTCCGGCTCCGCGGGTCCGCTGGTTGCAGACGACTCCGTCGGTTCTGTGGGTTCCGTCCGTTCCGTCATGGACCGGCTCTCCTTGCCATCGTGGGTCGGCGGGGTGTGCGCGCGTACGGGTGGCGTCATTGTGTCAGGTGGGGTGTTGGTCGTCTGTGGTCTCGGGCCCGAGCGTCGGGTCTCGTCCCTCGGAGACCTCGTCCCAGGTGGACCGGGGCTGTCCGCGCCCGGCGGGCACCTCCTGGCCCGGCGCCTCGAACCGGCTCGACAGCCCCGCCCAGCGCCCTGCGGCGACGACGGCGATCGGTGAGACGAGCAGGAGCAAGGCAGCGGCGGTCAGGGCCACCCAGGCCCACGTCGACGTCGTCGCGGTCGTGCGGACCTCGCCGGTGCGTCCCAACCCGGACGCGGCCACCCGGCCGAGGGCGCCTTCGGGGCCGAGCAGGGGGCGGACGGTGAGCACGAGCGCCCCCAGGGCCGCCAAGGGGATGACTCCCGCGCTGAGGCGACGCAACCGTGGGCCGGCGGTCAAGGTGGCGACGAGGGCGACGAGGGCCACCGCACCGAGAGCGACGACGCCCGGCGCCACCTGCGACCCGGAGGCCGAGACCGCCCCACCGCCGAGCAGTGGGTCCGTGGACCGGCCGGTGAGCCAGGTCCGCGTCGTGGCGAGCAGCAGGAGCAGGGCGGGGGCCGCGACAAGGGCGGAGACGAGCCGCTTGCTGGTCAGTCGGGCCACCGGTCAGGCGTCCCAGGTGGCCGAGCCACGGCCGACGGGGTGACCGACGGCCCGGTCGAGGACACCCGGCTCGGGCGCCCGCATACCGGATGCCGCCCGGACCGCCCGGATGACCGCCGCCGCCTTGTGATGGGTCTCCTCGAGCTCGACGTGCGGCACCGAGTCGGCGACGATGCCCGCGCCGGCCTGGACGTGCGCCACGCCGTCCTTGATGACGGCCGTGCGGATGGCGATCGCGGTGTCGAGGTCGCCGGCGAAGTCAAGGTAGCCGATGACCCCGCCGTAGACGCCGCGCCGGAGGCCCTCGTACTGGTCGATCAGGGCCATGGCGCGGGGCTTGGGCGCCCCACTGAGGGTCCCTGCGGGGAACGTGGCGACGAGGGCGTCGTAGGCGGTCCGGCCGGGCCGCAGGTCACCGACGACGGTCGACTCCAGATGCATGATGTGGCTGTAGCGGCGGGTGGTCATGAACTCGACGGTGTCGACGGTGCCGGCGCCGCACACCCGCTGGAGGTCGTTGCGCGAAAGGTCGACGAGCATGAGGTGCTCGGCCCGCTCCTTCTCGTCGGCGAGCAGCTCGTCGGCGAGGCGGACGTCGTCCTCGGGCGTCTTGCCGCGCGGCCGTGACCCGGCGATGGGGTGGGTGATGACGCGGGCGCCCGTCACCTTGACCAGAGCCTCCGGGCTGGAGCCGACGATGTCATAGGTGGAGCCGTCGGGGTGGGGCAGGCGCAGGAGGTACATGTAGGGGCTGGGGTTGGACGCCCGCAGCGCGCGATAGACGTCGAGAGTTTCGGCGGGGCACGGTAACGAGAACCGTTGCGAGACAACGATCTGGAAGGCCTCACCGGCGCGGATCGCCTCCTTGGCGCGCTCGACCATGTCGTGGAACTGTTCGGGGGTGTGCGAGCTGGTGACCTCGGCGGGGGCGGGTTCGATCACGGCTACGGTGCTGTCGGCGGGCGCAGCGAGCTGGGCGGTCATCCGGTCGAGGCGGTCGACGGCGTCGGCCCAGGCCCACTCGACCCGCTCGTCGGTGGCGTCGTAGTTGACGGCGTTGGCCACCAGCAGCAGCGAACCGTCGGCGTGGTCGAGGATGGCGAGGTCGGTGGCGAAGAGCATGCCGATCTCCGGCAGGTCGAGCTCGTCCCGGCCCTCGTCGGGGACGCGCTCCCAGCGCCGGACGGCGTCGTAGGTGATGGCGCCCACCATGCCCCCGGTCAGCGGCGGGAGCCCGGCGATGCGGTCGGTTGCAAGCGCCTCGAGGGTGAGGCGCAGGGCTTCGGTGGGATCGCCGCCCGTGGGGACGCCCGCGGGGGGTTCGCCGATCCAGTGCGCCTCGCCGTCGCGCTCGGTCAAGGTGGCGTGGCTGCGGGCGCCGACGATGGAGTAGCGCGACCACACGCCGCCGTGCTCGGCCGACTCGAGGAGGAACGTCCCCGGGGCGTCCTGCGCGAGCTTGCGGTAGATGGTGAGCGGGGTCTCGGCATCGGCGAGCAGGCGACGGACGACCGGGACGACGCGCCGGTCGCGGGCCAGCACGGCGAACAGGTCGAGGCGCGGCCAGGTCCGGCCCCAGGTGAGGTCGGCCTCGACGTCGCTGGTCCGCTCAGGCATCCGGCTGCGCCGGCGTCGCGTCGAGGGGGTGGGTGTCGAAGCAGGAGTCGGCACCGGTGTGGCACGCCGGCCCGACCTGGTCGACCCCCACCAGCAGGGCGTCTCCGTCGCAGTCGAGCGCGACGTACTTCACCCACTGGATATGTCCGGACGTGTCGCCCTTGCGCCACAGCTCCTGGCGGCTGCGCGACCAGAACGTCACGCGGCCGGTCGTCAGGGTGCGGGCCAGCGCGTCATCATTCATCCAGCCGACCATGAGGACCTGCCCCGTGTCGTGCTGCTGGACGACGGCCGCGACGAGACCGGCCGCGTCGCGCTTGAGCAATGCGGCCACCTCGGGGTCGAGGGTGGGCGTCTCGGTCGCGGTCTGGGTGGCGGTCTCCGGCGGCACCCGCCCATTGTCCCGCACCACCGGCATACCGGTCGACGGCGGCAGGCGGCAGGTGGTCACCGGCCGAGGCGGCGGCTTGTTCCCCCTAATAGGAGCGCAGCGCACGGGATTTCCGAACATGAGGAGCGGCGCGCACGGGAATCCGTGCGCTGCGCTCCTCGTGTTGGCGGCACCGTGCGCTGCGCTCCTATTAGGGCAAAACGCGGGTATGAGGGGGAACCGCCGGGGGGGTATGCGTCGCGCCTGCGGGCGGGCGGGCTAGACGCCGCTGTGCTGCTGGGTGACCCAGGAGGCGTGCAGGCGGGCATACAC
>JALZBI010000040.1 GCA_030947565.1 Actinomycetota bacterium | reverse complement strand
GCCGATTCCTGAGGTCGTCGTCCGCGAAGAGGCACCCACCGACCGAACGGGAGTGGGGCGGATCAGCGACTTGCGCGCGCAGCGTTCTCGGCGAGGGTCGCGACCGCGCTGGTGGCGTTCTAGGTATAGCTCATCTTCGTGGAAGTCAGCGGTCGCGCAGCCGCCGTCGTGACTGCGCATGTCGTGCCCGCACTGGGTGCGCCGGGTAGCCTCGAGGCCGCCGTAGCGGAGTGCACACCGCCCGAGACGGCTGAACGGTGGCGGATACGGGCCGATGTGGTGCCTGAACACGTCGCTGAGCGTGACCGCATGCTGGCACCGCTCGCCGAGACAGCCGGCGGAGGTTCGCCGTTCGCCCGGTCCTCAGAGCCGGGCTCCGACGGCCCTGCTGGGTGATCCCCCGCTCCGCACCACTACGTCGCGCTGGTCTGAGGCCGGCTATCGGGAACCCCGTCGGCGGTTTCTCGTCATTCCTATGTCTCAAGCCACTGACTGAGTGCACCGTGTCTGGACTGGACATGGCCGCGATTCGGAGGTACCTGGGGCTCCGTGCGATACGGGCAGCAGCCAAGGGTCGTACCCCCCAACTACTCTGCTCGCGTGGACTTCGAACGCGTCGTCGCGCTAAGGCAGCACTCCGCTGCGTGGCGGGTGATGCGCGCCGACACCGCGCCCATGGTGCTGTCGATCCTCGGCCGGATCTTCGTCACCGACAACCATCGAACGGTCAGCGAGAGCCACCTGGTGGCGGCGGTCGACGAGCTGCTGAACGCCGTCAACGAGGAAGCAGGCGCTCAGAGTCCGGTGTACGCCCGGACGGCCAAGGAGTATGTCGACACGTGGGCCGATCCGGAGGTGGGTCTGCTGCGCAAGTTCTATCCGGCCGGCCAAACCGACGCCTCGTATGACGCCACCAGTGATCTGGAGCGCGCCTACCGCTGGGTCACCGAGCTGGAGAAGCGAGCCTTCGTCGGCACCGAGTCACGACTGCATACCGTGGTGGAGCTGCTGCGCCAGATCGTGCATGGCGCCGACACCGATCCTGAAGCTCGGCTCGACCAGCTGCGCCGACGACGAGCTGACCTGGACAGCGAGATCGCCCGAGCAGAGGCAGGGGACAGCCCGCCGCTGGACACCCCAGCGCTGCTCGACCGGCTGCAGCACGTCGAGCGCACCGCTCGCGAGCTGCTCGGCGACTTCCGCGAGGTCGAGGACAACTTCCGCGCCCTCGACCGGGGAGCCCGCGAGCTCATTGCCGGGTGGGACGGCGGCAAAGGGGAGCTGCTCGACCTCCTCATCGGGGACCGCCATGCGATCGCGTCCTCCAACCAGGGCCGCAGTTTTCAGGCCTTCCACGACTTCCTGCTCAGCCGCCGCCGCCAGGAGGAGCTCACCGCCCTGCTCGACACCCTGCCGACCATCCCCGACCTGCCGCTGGACCCACGGCTGCAGTACATCCATGAGGACTGGCTGGTGGCGGCCGAAAGCACCCAGCAGACGGTGCGACAGCTCTCCGAGCAGCTGCGCCGGTTCCTCGACGACAAGGTCTGGCTCGAGAACCGTCGAGTGATGGCCCTGCTTCGATCGATCGAGCGCTCCGCGTTGGCTGTGCGCGCCGCGCCGTCCTCGCGCGCCACAGCCGCGTTCACGGAGCTCGATGCTGCCGCACCTCGCTTGGCCCTACCGATGGAGCGACCGCTCTACGTCCCGCCCCCCACCGACGCCCTGAGCGCCCCATGCCCAGAGACGGGGGCCGCCGACGAGGTCGACGCGACCATTCTCTTCGACCAGACGTTCGTCGACGTACCCCGGATCACGGCGACCCTGCGCGACGCACTGCGCGGCCGCACCCAGGTCGACCTGAGCAGTCATCTGCGCGAGCACCCCCCGACCTTGGGTCTGGCCGAGATCGTGGCCCACCTCGCGCTCGCCGAGGACGACATCGACGTCGTCGTCGACGAGGCCCACCTCGTCACCATTCCGTATGCCGCCCACGACGGAAGCCCGTGCCGGGTCACCCTCGCGCAGGTGACCTTCGTCCGGGCCGCAGCCGGGGGCCGAGCCGAGCGAGTGGGGGCCGATGAACCCCACTGAGCTCGAGACCCCCAACCTGTCCATCGCGGCGATCGCCCTGATGAAAGGAGTCGTCTACCGCGATACGCATGAGCAAGCATGGCTGCACGTCCTGCGGCTGCGCCCCCAACTCGTCGATCACATGGCGGTCCTCGGGCTCGATGTGCGCATCGACGAGGCCGAGGGTTGGGCCTACCTGCACGCGCGCGCCGACGATCCCGAGCAGCCGTTGCCGAGACTCATCCCGCGGCACAAGCTTTCGCTCCTGCAGAGCCTGCTTCTCGCTCTGCTGCGCAAGGCGCTGCTGGAGTTCGACGCCACCGAGGGGGTGGGCCGTCTGGTCCTGCGCCGCGAGCGGATCATCGCCGACCTGCGCACCTTCCTCGGCGACAGTCCCAACGAGGCGCGACTGGTGGACCAGGTCGACGCCACCATCGGCAAGATCGTCGACTTAGGCTATCTGCGCCAGGTCAAGGGCACGAGCGGGGCGAGCGCCGAGTACGAGGTCCGCCGCATCCTCAAGGCCTTCATCGACGGGCAGTGGCTGAACGAGCTCGATGCGCGCCTCCAAGAGTATGCCGCGAGCCTCGGGCTCAGCCCGGAGCAGGGGGGCAGCGATGACCGGTGACCAGGGCGGCCTGTTCTCGGCGCTCGACCTCGACCTCGCCGACGGCGCCCGGCCTGGCTACCGGCTCGACCGGCTAGAGGTCTACAACTGGGGCACCTTCGACGGGCGGGTCTACCGCCTCGACCTCAGCGGCGAGACGACCCTGTTGACCGGCGACATCGGGTCCGGCAAGTCCACTCTCGTCGATGCCATGACGACGCTGCTGCTCCCGGCTCAGCGGATCAACTACAACAAGGCGGCAGGCGCGGACACCCGCGAGCGATCGCTGCGCTCCTACGTCCTGGGCCACTACAAAGCCGAACAGAACGAGACGACCGGTAGCCGCCGTTCGGTGGGGCTCCGCGACCACCGGCACTACTCGGTGCTGCTCGCCGTCTTCCGCAACCGGGTGGCCGGTCAGTCCGAGAGCGTCGTCACCCTGGCCCAGGTCTTCTGGACCCGTGACAGCGGCGGCGGACAGCCGCACCGCTTCTACCTCACCAGTGATCGCGAGCTGTCCATCGAGGCCGACTTCGCCGACTTCGGCCACGACCTCGGGGCACTCCGGCGACGACTGCGCGAGGGCGGCGTCCAGATCTCGGACACCTTCCCCGACTACGGCCTGCGGCTTCGTCGACTGCTCGGCATCCACTCCGATCAGGCGCTCGAGCTCCTTCACCAGACCATCTCGATGAAGTCGGTCGGCAACCTCACCGAGTTCGTGCGCCAACACATGTTGGAGGGTGCCGCCGTCGGTGGCCGCATCGACACCCTGCTGCGCCACTTCGACGACCTCACCCAGGCTCACCAGGCGGTCCGTGAGGCTCGTGAGCAGATCTCCGCTCTCGACCCGCTCGTCGCGCACTGCGACACCCACGACCAGCTCCGGCTGAAGATCGCCGCCGACAGCCTGGTCCGCGAGGCGCTGCCCTCGTGGGTGGCCGGGCATCGAGTGCGGCTCCTCGATCTCGTGCTGGCCGGCGAACGCTCGGGGCTCGATGCGGTGAGAGACGAGCGCACCCGGCTACGGGCCCGGGTGGAGGAGCTGGCCGAGACCCATCGCCGGCTGGAGCGGGAACGCGACGGTGTCGGTGGGGACCGGCTCGCCGAGCTGGAGCGGACCATCGACCGCACCGGGCAGGAGCGGGACGAGCGCCGGAAGAGGGCTGGAGCACTCGCCGAGCGCCTGGCGACGGCCGGCCTTTCGTCCGTCTCCGATGCCGCCTCGTTCGCGAGCATTCGTGCGCGCGCACTGGAGCTGGGCGGTGTGCTGGACACCGAGCAGTCCCGGCTCGAGAACGAGCGCACAGAGCTGCTCGTCGAGGGGCACCGGCTGCGGTCCGAGGGGGAGGAGATCGGACGTGAGATCCGCTCCCTGCAGCACCGGCAGAGCAGCATCGACACCCGCAGCCTTCGCATCCGGGAGGCCCTCGCAACCGGCATCGAGGTGCCGGAGTCCTCGCTACCCTTCGTCGGGGAGCTGGTGCAGGTCGGCGCCGAGCACCAGGACTGGCGGGGGGCCGCCGAGCGGGTGCTCCGGGGTTTCGCCCTGTCGGTGCTCGTGCCGGCCGAACACTACGAGGCCGCCACGGCCTGGATCGACGCGCATCATCTCGGTGGTCGGCTCGTCTACTACCGGGTTCCCGCCCGGTTCGTTCGTGAGGATCTCCCGCTCAGCGGTGAGCGGGTGCTCGCGGACCTGCTCGAGGTCCGGCCCGGACCGCACCGGGACTGGCTGCTCACCGAGCTGCGACTGCGTCGCGCCAACCAGGTCTGCGTCGACTCTGCCGCTGAGCTGCGACAGCAGCGAGGGCGGGCCGTCACCCGGGCCGGTCAGGTCAAGGACCAGAACCGGCACGAGAAGGACGACCGGTTCACTGTCGACGATCGCACCCGCTGGGTGCTTGGCTGGTCGAACGCCGACAAGATCGACGCTCTCGTGGCGCGGGGGGGCGTGTGCCAGGCGCGGCAGAACGACGTCGACGGCCACCTTCGCGCGGTCACTCGACCGCTCGACACCGTCACGAGTCGCCGACTCGCGCTGGCCCAGGTGGAGGTCTACACGACGTTCGCTGATGTCGACTGGCAGTCATCGGCGGCGGCCGTGACCGCGCTGACCAGCGAGAAGGCCGAGATCGAGCAGGGTAACGAGCAGCTGGCCCAGCTCACCGCCCGGCTGCAAGCGACCGCGACTCAGCTGGGTCAGGACCGGGAGCGCGAAGGTAACCTCACGGAGCGGATCGGTGCGCTCAAAGGCGCACTGGAAGGGCTGACCGAGCGACGGAACCAGGCCGCGGCGTCCCTCACGGCGCTAGGTGCAGATGACACGGAGCGCTACCAACCGGCGTACCAGGCGCTGACCTCGACCCTGCCCGAGCCCGTCGACGAGCTGGGATGCCACGAGGTGGAGCGTGAGCATCGGGACCGGCTGACCGCCCGCATCGACAAGGGCCGTGAGACCCAGGCGACGACGGCCAACCGCGCCGTGGCAGCGATGGCTCAGCTCCGCCAGACCTGGCCGGCTCTCACCAGTGAGCTCGATGCCGCGATGGAGGCGGCCGATGCGTACCGGGCGCTGCGGGACCGGGTGGCAGGCGACGACCTACCGCGGTTCGAAGCCGAGTTCAAGGAGCAGCTCAACACGAACGCGATCCGGGAGATCGCCTCGTTCGACAGCTGGCTGCGGCAGTCGGCGCGCGAGATCCAGAGCCGGATCGCCACGATCAACGAGTCACTGGAGGCCATCGAGTACAACCCTGGGCGCTCGATCACGCTGTTGTACCAGACGACTCCGAACCAGGAGGTCAAGGACTTCCGGGCCGACCTGCGGGCGTGTACCGACGACGCGCTGGTCGGGGACGACCTGTACTCCGAGGGACGTTTCCTGCAGGTGACCCGCATTCTCGAACGGTTCCGCGGGAGGACGGGCCAGACCGAGCAGGACAAGCGGTGGACGTCTCTGGTGACCGACGTGCGCAGCTGGTTCGTCTTCGCCGCCTCGGAGCGGGAGCGCGAGACCGGCCGCGAATGGGAGCACTACGCCGACAGTGACGGCAAGTCCGGTGGCCAGAAGGAGAAGCTGGCGTACACCATCCTGGCGGCCTCGCTGGCGTACCAGTTCCGCCTGCAATGGGGAGTGCGGTACTCGCGTGACTTTCGGTTCGCTCTCATCGACGAGGCCTTCGGCCGAGGTTCGGATGCCTCGACCCGCTATGCCCTCGACCTTTTCCGTCGCCTTGGCCTGCAGCTGCTCGTCGTGACGCCCCTGCAGAAGGTCCACGTCATCGAGCCCTATGTCCGGGCCGTCGGCTACGTCGAGAACCGGACCGGTGACCGGTCCCGACTACGGACCCTCACGATCGAGGACTACCACGCCGAACGCGAGGCCTACCAGACGGCCCCGGTCGAGGGCCGCCGTGGGTGAGTGGACCACCGTCGCCGATCTGCGGGCCTCGGTCGGTCGGCGGTGGAGCGACGGGACGCTCCTGGCCGCGTATGCCGCAGACCACCCCTTCGCCGGCCTGTCACTCCCGGTCCGTGGCCCGCGCGTCAGCGAGATCGGTGCCCGGCTCGACGACGTCCGGCGGTGGCGGGAGGCGCTGGTGCGCGGCAGCGCGGGCGGCGCGGCATACGAGCTGGTCGAAGGGACTGTCGGCGGGCGGGTCGCGGGGCGCAACTCGGTCCCGAACCGCGCCCTGGTCGAGACCTACGGCCAGGCGTGGCGGCTGCTCGGGGTGCAGTCCGAGGTGGCGACCTTCACCGGGCTGCTCGCGCGCACTCGCCACGAGGCTCCCGAGCTGGTCGACTGGGTCGTCGCGCACCCGATGCGGGCACTGCGAGCGGAGACGTCGTGGCCGCTGTTGCTGGCCGCATACCGCTGGCTGAGCTCACCGGCGGCCAGGGGCTCCTGGCTGCGACAGATCTCGGCTCCCGGTGTCGACACCAAGTTCGTCGAGAAGCAGCACGCCCTCCTGGCCGAGCTCCTGGTCGCGGGGGGCGTGCAACCGTTCCTGGTCGAGGGCTCACCCGGTGCCGTCGGGGCCTTCGCCCAGCGTTTCGGCCTGCGCGCTCCCGAGCGACTGGTCCACGTGCGCTTCGACACCGAGTTCGCCGGGCTGCCGAGAGAGCTGACCGAGGGCAGCTTCCGGCTGGCCGAGCTGGCCCGGGTCCGGGTGGGGGTCGGCACTGTGGCGATTGTGGAGAACCTGCAGACCTTCCAGGCGTGGCCCGTTCCCCGCGAGGGCGTGGTGATCTGGGGGGCCGGTTACCTCGCCCCGAGGTTGAGCCGGCTGCCCTGGGCTCGGGAGTCGCGCCGGGCGATCTATTCCGGTGACCTCGACACCCACGGCTTCGCGATTCTGAGCGGTCTGCGCGCCGGCATCAGGCACGTCGAATCGCTAGCGATGGATCGTGAGACTCTGCTGACTCACCGAGATCGTTGGGGAACCGAGCCGTCACCCACCGCAGCGCGCCTGTCGCAGCTGACGCCTGCCGAGGCCGACCTCTATCGCGATCTCGTCGAGGACGCCTACGGTCCGCGGGTCCGCCTGGAGCAGGAGCGGCTCGACTGGGCCTACGTCGAGGAACGCGTCGAAGCGGCCTTCATGTAGCTCCCATCCTCGCATCTCGATCGAGGGCCTGCCTCGGTTCCACAGCGGCCCTCACAGCGGCGGAAACGTCGCGATCACAGCGCGATGGCCGCTCCGACGACCGCTGTGAGGCCGTGTTCGCGAGGGACGGTCCGCGTCAGAGGGGGGCGCCCCGGCGCCCGCCGAGGAAGGCGTTGGCCTCGGGCGTGAACAGCATGACGACGACCGCTCGCGGCACACGGCCACATCCTCGGCCTCGGCCTGCACGCTCTCGTCGGGCCCTTCGGTCGCCTTCGCCCAAAAAGCCCCTCGTCGCGCTCGTTGAGGAGAGCGACCTCGCCCCCGGTGCCCATCAGGAGGCGCTGACCGGATGCGGGCAGGGTCACGCCGGCCGGGTCGGCCTGCGAGCTCTGCGTCATCGTAAGCGCGAACTCACGGGTGGGGCTGAAGACGTCGGTCGACGTCCGGAAGGGCTGCGGGGTCACGCGGGCCACCCGGGACATGCCCTCCTCCAGGCACAGGACGAGCCCGGCCGGGTCGATGTGCTTGCTGGTGAGCCCGGCGCGTAGCAGGTTGTCGGAAGGAGACCATCACCTCGACGCACAGCCCGCTGACGTGGGCGTGGATGATCCCCATGCCCAGGTATGCCGCCTCCCCGGGCTGGAGCGTGAGCCGGTTGAGCAACAAGGAGACGAGCACCCCGACGTCACCGGGGTAGAACATCTCGAACTCGATGGCTTCCGCGGTGGGGGTGGGTCGCCGTCCTTGACGATATGGGCCACGCCCAAGGGGTGGGTGCCCAGCCACACCTTGGCCACGGGGCCGCCCTCGGGCTGGCGGCGCTGGAAACCGGGGATCGCGTCGACCGAGCCCCACTCGTAGGCTTGGATCGGGCACTCGAGGAGGAACAACGACAGGACCTTCCGGTCACGGGGTCCGTCGGGGGATCGGTCGAGGGAGACCCGATCGACCGCCCGGCCCTGCGCCGACGACGAACTGAGGTCACCACGCCATGACGGCGGAGATCACACCCTGGCGCCGTGACCGCTGGGCGCCGCACGTCGGGCTGTGCTCGGTGACGCTGCGCCGGCTTCCCGTCGACGAGGTCCTCGCCATCGCCCGGGGCGCCGGCCTGCGGTGCGTCGAGTGGGGCGCCGACGTGCACGCTCCACCGCAGGACCTCTCTCACCTCCGCGCGGTGCGCAGGCGCACGGAACAGGCCGGTCTCTGGGTGGCGTCCTACGGCAGCTACTGGTGCGCCGGAGTCTCCACGGCCGCCGATCTGGACTCCTTGGCGGGTGCCGCAACGGCGCTCGGCGCACCACGCACACGACTGTGGGCCGGCCCCACCGGCAGCGACGCGGCTGATGGTCGGGCGCGGGAGGCCGTCGCCCAGAGCCTCAGTGCTGCCTGCGCGGTCGCTCGCGAGCGCGGGCTGGAGCTCGTGCTCGAGTTCCACCCCGACACGCTGACGGACACCGTCGACTCCACTCTCGAGCTGCTCGAGCGGGTCGCCGACCCGGCGCTGCGCACCTACTGGCAGCCGCGGATCGATGAGCCGGTCGAGGCCGCCATCGAGGGGCTACGCCGGCTCGTCCCTGTGCTGGCCGGGGTGCACGTCTTCTCCTGGTGGCCCGGCACCACGCGGCGGCCCCTGATCAGCCGGTCCGACCTGTGGACGGCGGCGTTGGCGCTCCTCGTCGCCGAGACGGAGCCGCGCGACCTGCTCCTCGAGTTCGTCCCCGACGACGACAGCACACTCGTCGCCGGCGAGGCCCGGACCCTACGCCGCCTCCTTCACTTACTCCCGCAACGAGCGTGACCCCCGGGGGGCGCCGATGGAGGTGTTCGACTTGGGCGTGTAGAGGATGACGAGGACCACGACCGCGAAGAGGAAGTCGGGGATCGAGAGGGCGGGGGTTGTTCCCGGCGGTCAGCGCGAAGAAGGCGATGCCGATGTCCAGGACCACCCTCGCCCAGGGATCCCGGCCGTTTCCACCGACCCCCCGCGATGCTCTGGCCGAGTGTCTGCGGGCACAATCCCCCCGTGGCCGCCACCCTCCCGCCCTTCCTCCACGCTCCCCTCGACCGCTGGGTGGCCGCCGAGCTGGCCGCTGACGCCGCGGCACTCGACCGCGTGCTGCACGAGGAGTTCCTCTTCGCCGGCCCCTACGGCTACCTCCTCGACCGGCGCGCCTGGCTGGACCGGTTCACGCCGGGCGACCCGCACGCCACGACCTTCTCGGCCTTCACGTTCACTCCGGACGTCCCGGCCCGGGTGGTGCACGACACGGCGCTCGTCGTCGGCACCCAGCGCCAGACCGGCACCCACCAGGGGGAGGTCGCCCGCGCATACCGGGGGACGCTCGTCATCGTCCGTGACCCCGAGTGGCTCATCGTCGGCCTCCACCTGAGCCTGCCGTCACCACCGGAGTAGACGCGCCGCACGACATGACGGAGGGTTATGGCCCTGATAGGGGCCACAACCCTCCGGAACGACCGGCCGGGCTACCCCGTTTTCCGCCGGATGTCGGTCCACCCGGTCCACCCGCGGTCCTCCAGCAGCTCGAGCAGCCGAGGCGCGCAGGGGAAGGACTCGACGAAGGCCGCGTCGAGCAGGGCCACCAGGTCGTCGCTCACCGGGTGCTCGTCCTCGACCCCGACCGCCTGGGCCGACGCGGCCTCCACGAACGCCGCCACCCGGCCGGCGAGCGCCGGCAGCTCCGGGTCGTCGGGCCCGCAGTCGACGAGGTCCCCGAGGTCGAGGTAGAGCCGCCGCAGCCCGTCGTGCTCGATCTGCGCGCGTTTGATCTGCATGAGCGCCGCCACCGCATCGGGTATCCGGGCCGCGATGAGGATCCAGCTGTCGCGCTCGATCTCGATCAGCCGCTCCGGGAAGCCCAGCTCACGCATCCGCACGAGGTAGGTGACGACGTCGCTGGGCAGGGCTAGGCTCTCGCCCGCGGCGAGCCGCGCGATCCGCGCCCGATGACGACGGCGCTCGCCGATCTCGGCCCGCAGCCGCGCGTCGATCTGGGCCACCCCCGCCGCGAACTCCGCATCGCCCGCCACGAGGAGCGCCCCCACCTTGGACAGCGGTACGCCCGCGTCGGCCAGGGTGCGGATGCGCACCAGCTCGACCACCGCCGACGCGTCGTAGCGGCGGTAACCGGAGTGGTCGCGCTCGGGCTCGGGCAGCAGCCCCTTCGCGTGGTAGTGCCGGACCGCGCGCACCGTGACGCCGGCGTACGCCGCGAGCTCGCTGATCGTCAGCATGGCCTCATCCTGCTCGGTCGCCGAGGTTCACTCGGAGTATGCGCGGGTCGGCTACGCCACTCGGCGGCGATAGGTGTGCATCGCGAGGGCGTACGCGACGACGAGCAGGCCGACGCACCAGCCCAGCGCGACCCAGCCGTCGGTGCCCACCCCTTGCGCGGCGAAGAGCCCCCGGATCGTGTCGACGATGGCCGTCACCGGCTTGTGCTCGGCGAACCAGCGCACGGGTCCGGGCATACCGGCCGTAGGCACGAAGGCCGAGCTGACGAACGGCAGGAAGACCAAGGGGTAGGAGAACCCGCTCACGCCGTCGACGGTCGACGCGGTCAGCCCGGGGATGACGGCCAGCCAGGTCAGGGCCAGGGTGAAGAGCAGCAGGATCCCGAGCACCGCCAGCCATCCGAGCACGCCCGCACTGGAGCGGAACCCCATGACCAGGGCCACGAGGACGACGAGAGCCAGCGAGAC
>JALZBI010000039.1 GCA_030947565.1 Actinomycetota bacterium | reverse complement strand
CCAGCTCGGCGAGGACCGGGAGAAGTTCAAGGGGGTCGTCGAACGGTGTGGCGCCGAGTCGGCGCGCTCGGTCATCGCGCATACCATCGACGAGGTGCTCGCCGGCGCTGAGGAGCTCGGCTACCCCATCGTCGTGCGGCCGTCGTTCACCATGGGCGGCCTCGGTTCCGGGTTCGCCCACGACGAGACGGAGCTGCGGCGGATGGCCGGGCAAGGCCTCCAGTACAGCCCGATCACCGAGGTCCTGCTCGAGGAGTCGATCCTCGGCTGGAAGGAGTACGAGCTCGAGGTCATGCGCGACCACGCCGACAACGTCGTCGTCGTCTGCTCCATCGAGAACCTCGACCCCGTGGGCGTGCACACCGGTGACTCCATCACCGTCGCGCCCGCGCTGACCCTCACCGACCGCGAGTACCAGCGGCTGCGCGACATCGGCATCGCCGTCATCCGCGAGGTGGGCGTCGACACGGGGGGGTGCAACATCCAGTTCGCCGTCGAGCCGAAGACGGGGCGGGTGATCGTCATCGAGATGAACCCCCGCGTCTCTCGGTCCTCGGCGCTCGCGTCCAAGGCGACCGGGTTCCCCATCGCCAAGATCGCCGCCAAGATGGCCATCGGTTACACGCTTGACGAGGTGCCCAACGACATCACCCGCAAGACCCCGGCGTCGTTCGAGCCCAGCCTCGACTATGTCGTCGTCAAGGTGCCCCGGTTCGCGTTCGAGAAGTTCCCGGCCGCCGACCCCATGCTGACGACGACGATGAAGTCGGTGGGCGAGGCGATGTCGATCGGCCGCAACTTCACCGAGGCCCTCCAGAAGGCGCTGAGATCCATGGAGCGCAGCGGGTCGACCTTTCACTGGGACGGCCCGACGCCGACCGACCCGGCCCGGCTGGCCGAGGTGCTCGCCGTCGCGGCGGTGCCGACCGACGGCCGGATCGTCGCGGTGCAGCAGGCCCTGCGGGGCGGCGCCTCGGTGGAGCAGGTGCACGAGGCGACGGGGATCGACCCGTGGTTCCTCGACCAGATCGAGCTGGTCAACCAGGTGGCTGACCGGGTCGCCGCCGCCGAGCAGCTGTCTCCGGCGCTGCTCCGGTTGGGCAAGCGGCACGGGTTCTCCGACGGTCAGCTCGCCTCGCTGAGCGGTATGCCCGAGGCCGTGGTCCGCGGGGTGCGGCATGCCCTGGGGGTGCGGCCGGTCTACAAGACCGTCGACACCTGTGCGGCCGAGTTCGCTGCGACCACGCCGTACTACTACTCCACCTACGACGAGGAGAACGAGGTGCTGCCCCGGGAGAAGCCCGCGGTGATCATCCTCGGCTCCGGGCCCAACCGGATCGGTCAGGGTGTCGAGTTCGACTACTCCTGCGTGCACGCCTCGTTCGCGTTGCGCGACAGGGGTTTCGACACCGTGATGATCAACTGCAACCCCGAGACCGTCTCCACCGACTACGACACGAGCAGCCGGCTGTACTTCGAGCCGCTCACCCTGGAGGACGTCCTCGAGGTCGTTCACGTCGAACGGCAGGCCGGACCCATCGCCGGCGTCATCGTGCAGCTCGGCGGTCAGACCCCGCTCGGCCTCGCGCAGGCTCTCAAGAACGAGGGCGTGCCGATCGTCGGCACGAGCCCGGAGGCGATCCACCTCGCGGAGGACCGCGGCGCGTTCGGCCGGGTGCTCGCCGAGGCCGGCCTGCCCGCCCCCCGGCACGGCACGGCATACAGCGCTGAAGAGGCGGTCGAGGTGGCCAGGAAGATCGGCTACCCGGTGCTCGTCCGACCCTCCTACGTCCTCGGTGGGCGCGGCATGGAGATCGTCTACGACGACGCCACCCTCTCCACCTACGTCACCCGAGCAACGGTCGCCAGCCCGGAACATCCGGTGCTCGTCGACCGGTTCCTCGACGACGCCATCGAGATCGACGTCGACGCCCTCTTCGACGGCGAGGAGATGTATCTCGGCGGGATCATGGAGCACATCGAGGAGGCCGGGATCCACTCCGGCGACAGCTCCTGCACGCTGCCGCCGGTGACCCTCGGCGTGAGCGAGCTCGAGCGGGTGCGCGTCTCGACCCGCAAGCTCGCCGAGGCCATCGGCGTGCGGGGGCTGATGAACGTCCAGTTCGCCCTCGCCCAGGACGTGCTCTACGTGCTGGAGGCCAACCCGCGCGCCTCCCGGACGGTGCCGTTCGTCGCCAAGGCCACCGGCGTGCAGATCGCCAAGGCCGCAGCCCGGGTCATGCTCGGCGCCACGATCAAGGAGCTGCGCGCGGAAGGCATCCTGCCGCCACAGGGCGACGGCGGCAACCTGCCGGCGCACGCGCCGATGTCGGTCAAGGAGGCGATCCTGCCGTTCAAGCGGTTCCGCACGAAGGAGGGCAAGGTCGTCGACTCGCTGCTCGGCCCGGAGATGCGCTCCACCGGCGAGGTCATGGGCATCGACCGCGACTTCGGGTCGGCGTTCGCCAAGAGCCAGATGAGCTCCGGCGGCCTGCCGGACGCCGGGGCGGTCTTCGTCTCCGTGGCCAACCGCGACAAGCGGGCCATGATCTTCCCGGTCAAGCGGCTGGCCGACCTCGGGTTCACCATCCTCGCGACCAGCGGGACTGCGGACGTGTTGCGGCGCAACGGTATTCAGTCGACGGTGGTGCGCAAGATCAGCGAGGGACCCGGCCCCGAAGGGTCCGACCGACGCACCATCGTCGATCTCATCGAGAACGGTGAGGTCGCGATGGTCGTCAACACGCCCACGGGTCAGTCGGCCCGAGCCGACGGCTACGAGATCCGCGCCGCGACGACGGGGGTCGACAAGCCCATCATCACCACCGTGCAGGAGCTCGCCGCGGCCGTGCAGGGCATCGAGGCCCGGCGCACCGGGGAGCTGCGGGTGACGTCGCTCCAGGACCACGCCAAGGCGCTGAACCTGTTCGCGGTGGCGGGGGACCGGTGACCGCGCAGCCTCGGGCGCGCGGCGGTGTCGTCCAGGGCACCGGTGAGCTGATCGCCAACCGGCGGGTCGGCGCATACCAGCACCTGACGTTCGTCGCCCCCGGCATCGCCGAGCTGGCGCGCCCGGGCCAGTTCGTCGCCCTGGCGGTGGGCGGCAGCACGTCGGCCAACCTACTGCGACGGTGCTTCTCCATCCACAAGGTCAGCCCCTCAGGCACCTACGGCGGCACCGTCGACATCGTCGACATCGTCGTAGCCGCCCACGGCCCGGGCACGACCTGGATCGCCGAGCTCCCACCGCACGCCGAGGTGGGCATCGTCGGCCCACTCGGCCGCCCCTTCCCCCTGCCCACCGACCCGGTGGCCTGCGTGCTCGTCGGCGGCGGCTACGGCAGCGCGCCGCTGTTCTGGCTGGCCGAGCAGCTGAAGGCCAAAGGCGTGCACGTCGAGATGGTGCTGGGGGCCGCGACCGAGGACCGGCTCTTCGGCGTCGTCGAGGCCCGCCGGGCCGCCGACGGGCTGACGGTGACGACCGACGACGGGACCGCGGGCACGAAGGGCTGGGTCAGCGACGTGCTCCCGGACGTCATCCGCCTCACCAACGCGGCGGTGGTCTACGCCTGTGGGCCGATGGGGATGCTGCGCGCGGTCACCGAGGTGGCGACGGCCGAGGGTGCGGTGGCGCAGGTGGCCGTGGAGGAGTCGATGGCTTGCGGGATCGGGGTCTGCATGACGTGCGTCCTCCCGGTCGCCGGCAGCGACGGGCGGACCCGCATGGTGCGGTCATGCGTTGAGGGACCCGTGTTCCGCGGCTCGGCGGTGCGGTGGGACGCGTTCGTCGACGGCTACGGCACCGTGCCCGACGACGCGGTGGGGTCGCCGACGGGAGCCGGTCACTGATGGTCGACATGGCGGTGAGCCTTGCCGGGTCGGTGCTGCCCAACCCGTTGATGACCGCGTCCGGCTGCGCCGCGAACGGCAAGGAGCTGCACCGGTTCTTCGACGTTTCGAGCCTCGGGGCGTTCGTCACCAAGTCGGTCCTGGCCGCGCCGCGATCGGGGCGCGGAACGCCCCGGATGGCCGAGACATCGTCCGGGATGCTCAACTCGATCGGTCTGCAGGGCCCCGGGATCGCCGCCTTCGTCGAGCACGACCTGGCGTGGCTGAAGTCGGTCGGGGCGCGGGTGCTCGTCTCCATCGCGGGGGGGTCGAGCAGCGAGTTCGCCGAGATCGCCGCGGCCTTGAGGGCGAGCGCCGCGTTCGACTGCGTCGCCGGGGTCGAGGTCAACATCTCGTGCCCCAACGTCGCCAACCGCGGCCTCGTGTTCGCCATCGACCCGCTGGCGTCGGCCAAGGTCGTCGCCCTGGTGCGCGAGCAGCTGCCCCGCGAGATGCCGGTGTTCGCCAAGCTCAGCCCCGACGTCACCGACATCGTCACCATCGCCTCGGCGTGCGTGAAGGCCGGGGCGTCCGGGCTGACCATGATCAACACCCTGCTCGGCATGGTCATCGACACCGAGCGGATGCGGCCCCAGCTCGGCGGCGTCATGGGCGGCCTGTCCGGCCCTGGCATCCGACCGGTCGCCGTCCGGGCGATCTGGCAGGTCCGGGCGGCGATGGCCGAGGGCCGGTTCGCGACGGTGCCCATCATCGGTGTCGGCGGCGTGCGGACCGGGGGGGATGCCTTGGAGCTGGTCGCCGCGGGCGCCAGTGCCATCCAGGTCGGGACGGCGACGTTCAACGACCCGTCCGCGCCGGTCCGGGTCCTCGACGAGCTCGAGGGCCTCCTCGACGGGCACGGGTACGCCCGGTTCACCGACGCCGTCGGTGCCGCCCACCACCGCTAGGAGCCCGGCGACCATGACCATCCCCTTCGGGCCCCGCCTGCGCACCGCCATGGCCGCGTACGGCCCGCTGTGCGCCGGACTGGACCCACACCGGGGGCTCGTGGAGCGATGGGGGCTGGCATACTCGCTCGCCGGGCTCGAGCGGTTCGCGATGACGTGCGTCGAGGCGTACGCCGGGCAGGTCGCCGTCGTGAAGCCGCAGTCGGCGTTCTTCGAGGTCTTCGGGTCCGGGGGCGTGCGCGTGCTCGAGCGGGTGCTCGCCGACCTGCGCGACGCCGGCACGCTGACCATCCTCGACGTCAAACGCGGTGACATCGGCTCGACCATGCAGGCCTACGCCGACGCCTACCTCGGCGACGCCAGCGAGCTGCGCGCGGACGCGGCCACCGTCAGCCCGTTCCTCGGGTATGCGTCTCTGCGGCCCGCACTCGACCTGGCCGCCGCGACGGGGCGGGGGGTGTTCGTGCTGGCGCTGACGTCCAACCCGGAAGGACCGCAGGTGCAGCACGCCGAGCGCGAGGGTCGGTCGGTCGCCGCCACGGTCGTCGACGGCGCGGCGGCGGACAACGTGGCCGCCGTCAGCCGAGGTGAGCTCGGGAGCGTGGGTCTGGTCATCGGGGCCACGGTCGGGGACGCGGTGCGCCACCTCGGGATAGACCTCGTGGCCGCCGGGACGCCGGTGCTGGCGCCCGGCTACGGGGCGCAGGGCGGCACGGTCGAGGCCATGCGGCGCACGTTCGGCGGGGCCCTTCCGCAGGTCCTGGCCAGCTCGAGCCGAGAGGTCCTCTCGGCCGGGCCCGACGTGGGGGCGCTGAGGGCGGCCGCGGTCGACGCGGCCGCGCGTCTGAGCGACGCCCTCCGCCCCTGACGAACGCACCCTCACGGCTGGGAGGGGTCGTGGAGGGGGACCCGTCGTTGCGGCGGCTCGGACCTCCTGGGTAGGTTCGCTGGACACGCCCAGGACCAACCATCCGCCGGGGCCCGCCCGTCCCGCCTCTCGCCGTCCAACGCCAAGGAGACCTCGTGGCTCTTCCGCCGCTGACCCCGGAGCAACGCGCCGCCGCGTTGGCGAAGGCGGGAGTCGCCCGGCGCGAGCGGGCGGCGGCGAAGAACCGGCTGAAGTACTCGCAGGGCTCGCTCGCCGACGTCATCACCGAGGGCAGGGGGAACGACATCATCGGCAAGATGAAGGTCTCCGCCCTCCTGGAGTCGCTGCCCGGTGTCGGCCGGGTGCGGGCCCGCCAGATCATGGACGAGATCGGCATCTCCGAGTCCCGGCGCGTGCGGGGTCTCGGCGCGAACCAGGCCGCGGCGCTCATCGCTCGCTTCGACCGGGGGTGACCGCCGGCCACCCGCACCCGGAGGCCCCCACGGGGTCTCCGGGCCCCACCGAGCGCGGTGACGGCGCCCCGTCCCGGCTCGTCGTGCTCGCTGGACCGACGGCCGTCGGCAAGGGGACGGTCGCGGCATACGTCCGAGCGCACTTCCCCCACGTGTGGCTGTCGGTGTCGATGACGACACGGGCGCCCAGGCCCGGCGAGGTCGACGGCGTCCATTATCACTTCGTCGACCACCACGAGTTCGACCGGCTCGTGGCAGCGGGGGAGCTCCTCGAGTACGCCGTCGTGCACGGCCGGGCCAAGTACGGCACGCCCCGGGGTCCGGTCGAGCGGGCCCTGCGGGAAGGGCGGCTGGCCCTGCTCGAGATCGACCTGCAGGGTGCGCGGCAGGTGCGTGAGACCATGCCGGGCGCGCTGTTCGCGTTCCTGTCCCCGCCGTCGTGGGAGGAGCTGGTCCGCCGGCTGGTCGGGCGCGGCACCGAGACCCCCGAGGAGCGGGAGGCCCGGCTGGCCACCGCACGCCGGGAGCTGGCGGCCGCGGCGGAGTTCGACATCGTCATCGTCAACGACGACGTTCGCCGGGCCAGCGAAGAACTCGTATCATGGATGCGATCGCGTCAGCGCGACGCCTGATGCTGCCCTCCGGCGGCACGGCTCGCCGACGCACCGTCAGCACCCCATGTGAAGGAACGAGAGCACCCATGTCCGGAACCGTGGCCAACCCCATCGGCATCACCAACCCGCCCATCGACGATCTGCTCAAGGTCGCCGACAGCAAGTACGCCCTCGTCATCTACTCCGCGAAGCGCGCCCGCCAGATCAACGCCTACTACAGCCAGCTGCAGGAGGGCCTGCTCGACTACGTCGGCCCGCTCGTGGAGACCGAGATCAGCGAGAAGCCGCTCTCCATCGCGCTCCGCGAGATCAACCAGGGTCTGGTGACCTCCGAGGCCACCGAAGAGAGCTGACCGACCGGTGACCCCGTCCGAGGCCGGCCGCCGCCAGGTCGTCCTCGGCGTCGGCGGCGGGATCGCCGCCTACAAGGCCGCGCTGCTGCTGCGGCTGTTCAGCGAAGGCGGCGACGACGTCACCGTCGTCCCCACGGCGTCGGCGCTGCGCTTCGTCGGTGCGCCCACGTGGGAGGCCCTGTCCGGGAAGCCCGTCTCGACGGACGTCTGGTCGCATGTTCCTGACGTGCCACACGTGCGGATCGGGAAGTTCGCCGATCTCGTCGTGGTGGCCCCCGCGACCGCCGACCTGCTGGCCAAGGCCGCGGCCGGGATGGCCGACGACCTGCTGACCGCGACCCTGCTCACCGCCCGCTGCCCCGTGGTCTTCGCCCCGGCGATGCATACCGAGATGTGGGAGCACCCGGCGACCCAGGCCAACGTGGCCACCCTCACCGCCCGCGGTGCGCACGTGGTGCCACCCGCCTCCGGGCGACTGACGGGCGCCGACAGCGGACCGGGCCGCCTGCCCGAGCCGGAGGAGATCTACGCCGTCTGCCGCCGCCTCCTCGACGCCTCCCAACCGGACTCACGTGTTTCTCGGTTTCCGGGTGTTGACGACCGGCAAACCGACAAATCCGTGAGTTCGGTCGGGGGTGGGGCGCTGGCGGGGCGCCGGGTCGTCGTGTCGGCCGGTGGTACGCGTGAGCCGATCGACCCGGTGCGCTATCTGGGCAACCGGTCCAGCGGCAAGCAGGGGTATGCCCTCGCGCAGGTGGCTTCGCAGCGCGGGGCGGCCGTGACGCTCGTCTCGGCCAACGTGTCCCTACCCGCTCCGACCGGGGTGGAGGTCGTGGCGGTAGAGACCGCCCACCAGCTCCAGGACGCGGTGACCGAGGCCACGAAGGACGCCGACGTGGTGGTTATGGCCGCGGCCGTCGCCGACTTCCGGCCCGCCTGGGTGGCCACGAGCAAGATGAAGAAGACCCACGACGACATGGCCGACGGGCCTGACGTCTCGACACCCACCATTGCCTTGGTGCGCAACCCCGACATCCTGGCCGGCCTGGTGCAGTCGCGGGGTGCGATGGCACGGCCGGTGGTCGTCGGTTTCGCCGCCGAGACCGGAGACGCCGACGGGTCGGTGCTGGACCACGCCCGGGCCAAGCTCGCTCGTAAGGGGTGCGACCTGCTGGTCGTCAACGACGTCAGCGGCGGCCAGGCGTTCGGCGCCGACACCAACACGGTGCACCTGCTCTTCCGCCGTGGCCGGCCCGGTGCCCCCGCCGACCGTGTCGCCGGCCCTGCCCCCAAGGGCGAGATCGCCGGCGCTGTGTGGGACGGCATCCAGGAGCTGCTCGGCCCCCGTTAGACTCGCCCGCGACTCTCACACCCCCTCGCGGGACTCTGCACCATCCCCGACCCAGCACAGGAGACCTACGTGTCCGCGCGCTTGTTCACGTCCGAGTCCGTCACCGAGGGGCACCCCGACAAGATCTGTGACCAGGTCAGCGACTCGATCCTCGACGCCATGCTCGACCAGGACCCGGGCGCCCGGGTCGCGGTCGAGACGATGGTGACGACCGGCCTTGTCCACGTGGCCGGAGAGGTGACGACCGAGGCATACGTCGAGATCCCCAAGATCGTGCGCGAGACGGTGCTCGGCATCGGCTACGACTCGTCGACCAAAGGCTTCGACGGCGCGTCGTGCGGGGTCGAGGTCTCGATCGGCCAGCAGTCCCCGGACATCGCGCAGGGCGTCGACACGGCGTTCGAGAATCGCACCGGTGGCGTCGACCCGCTCGACAAGCAGGGCGCCGGCGACCAGGGCCTGATGTTCGGGTACGCCTGCGACGACACCGCGGAGTACATGCCGCTGCCGATCTACCTCGCCCACCGGCTCGCCGAGCGGTTGTCGGCCGTGCGCAAGAGCGGCGACCTGGCCTACCTGCGTCCCGACGGCAAGACCCAGGTCACCATCGGCTACGACGGCGACAAGGCGGTCACCCTCGACACGGTCGTGCTGTCGACGCAGCACGCGGCCGACGTCTCGCTCGAGGGACTGCTGCAGCCGGACATCCGTGAGCAGGTCATCAAGCCGGTGCTCGAAGAGCTCAAGGACACGGGCACCGAGCTCGACATCTCGGACTACCGCACGCTCATCAACCCGACCGGCCGGTTCGAGATCGGTGGCCCGATGGGCGACGCCGGCCTCACCGGTCGCAAGATCATCGTCGACACCTACGGGGGCATGGCGCGGCACGGTGGCGGGGCGTTCTCCGGCAAGGACCCGAGCAAGGTGGACCGGTCGGCGGCCTACGCCATGCGCTGGGTCGCCAAGAACGTCGTCGCTGCTGGTCTCGCGCGACGCTGTGAGATCCAGGTGGCGTACGCCATCGGCGCGGCCAAGCCGGTCGGTCTCTACGTCGAGACCTTCGGGACGGAGACGGCGCCGGTCGACAGGATCCAGGCCGCGATCACGTCGGTGTTCGACCTGCGGCCGGCGGCGATCGTCGACCAGCTCGACCTCCTGCGCCCGATCTACAAGGCGACCGCGGCCTACGGCCACTTCGGACGCACCACCGCTCCTGGCGTGGCCAACGGCTTCACGTGGGAACAGGTCACCAAGGTCGAGGCCCTTCAGGCAGCCGTCCGCGGCTGACCCGGCCGGCCGATGACTCCCGCCTGACGACGAATCAGCGCCGCGACGACGGATCAGCGCCGCGACGACGGATCAGCGGCGCAATGACGGATCGGCGCCGCGACGACACATCGGCGCCCCGCACATGGATATCCATGCTTGCGCTGATGATCGGTGCGCTCTTGGCCGAAAGGTCAGCACGGGTCGCGCCCTGGAGCGCGCCGCAGGAGATCCTGTGCGCTGCACTCCTCTCAGGTGAAGTCCGGGACGGGGGGTGGGACGGGCGCGGGGGACACCGGCCGGCGGCGTCGGACGCGTCTGTTAGACCTGCGCCCGTGACCCTCGAAACCCCTGGTGGCCTGGCCGACGCCACAGCGGGCGCGGCCGACCTCGCGGTCCCGGCGCAGCTGCCGGTGGCTGCGGTCGTCGTCGACACCGGGCTGCCGCACCTGGACCGGGTGTTCGAGTATGCCGTCCCGCCCGAGCTGGCAGACGGTGCCCAACCGGGCGTACGCGTGCGGGTGCGGTTCGCCGGCCGCGACCTCGACGGCTTCGTCGTCGAACGACGGCCCCACCCCGAGCACCCTGGTCGCCTCGCGTCGATCCGCCGCGTGGTCAGCCCGGAACCGGTGCTGACACCGGAGATCCTCACCCTGTGCCGCGCCGTCGCCGACCGTGGTGCGGGCGTCCTGGGCGACGTCCTGCGCCTGGCCGTCCCGAAGCGCCACGCGGCCGCCGAGAAGGCTCTAGACGGCAAGCAACTCATCGGCACCACCGAACCCCGCCCGGAGCCGCCGGACTCGGCGGGGCCGTGGGCGGCATACGCCGCGGGTGAGGCGTTCCTGCGCCGGGTGGCGGCAGGGGAGGCTCCCGCCGCGGCCTGGCTGGCCCTGCCCGGCCGTCCCCCCGGGCAGGACTGGCCGCGGGCCCTGGCCGTCGTCGCTCGCACCGCGCTGGCCGCGGGCCGTGGGGTGGTGCTCGTCGTGCCCGACCATCGCGACGTCGACCGGGTCGAGGCCGAGCTCACCGCCCTGCTCGGGCGCGGGCGGCACGTGCGGCTGACGGCCGACCAGGGCCCGCAGGCCCGCTACACGGCCTGGCTCACCGTCCGCCGTGGACATGTCCGATGCGTCGTCGGCACCCGGGCCGCAGTCTTCGCGCCGGTGCACGACCTCGGGCTGGTGGCCTGGTGGGACGACGGAGACGACCTCCTCGACGAACCTCGGGCCCCCTACCCGCACGTCCGCGACGTGCTGACGTTGCGCGCCGCGCACACCGGTGCGGCCCTGGTGAGCGGCGGTTTCGGGCGCAGCGTTCCGGTGCAGCAG